>JBEBXX010000472.1:0-3239 GCA_040391435.1 Aureliella helgolandensis
CGGCACTCGTTCGAGTCCGCATCCCATTCCACCTCATGTTGACACGCGTCGCGCGGTTCAGCCGCGCATCGACCCCGCACGATTCTATCGCCCCGCCCGCATTCGCCGCCTCACTGCTTCCATGGGTTGTGCAGTGCCGTCGCCTGCGCAGGCCGCGACTAACCGACGGGAAAACAGGTAAAGGCAAACTCTCATACGGCCCTGCCCATCAAGGGATCGGTCTTGGATGGCAGCCCCGTCTCGACGCGTCCAGCATACCTGCGGTGATACGCTGCTGCACCGTCGATCTGAACTAGAAAATCGTACCAGCCGTGGCTAGTGCGCGCGGTGACGATGATCGTCTCGGTCGTTCCGGGCTGCACGATCGATGACACCAACGCATTGCCATAGGCTTGATCCGCTACCGTGATGCTGCATGGCTCACTCTGCGAATGGTTGGTAACGGACAGTTCGATATCTCCCGATGGCTTGCTGTTAGCTGGACCGGTAGTTTGCTGTCCGCAGCTCAGATCCATAGGCTCGCAAGTGGTATTGATGGTTCTCAAAGTAGTCCAGCGGCCACTGATAGGCGATGGAATCTCCTGCCAACACAGCCAATGGCCAAGTTTTAACAGCTTGAAATTCCTGTTCCCCGGACGAAGTCTCTTGCAAATATTTCCCCGGGGCATACACGTTGAACGGTGCTCCCAGTGCCGATTCACCAAACACCTTGTCAGCCGCCGTGAATTTGATTGTGAAAACTTTAGCCTGCGCGTTCAACCTACCGTCGGCGTATAGTTCGTAGTTCAACGGGCAAGAATCTCGGATTCCCGGTTCCTGTTCAGGCATCATTGGCAGTTGACTCAGGTCTAGCCGTGCCTGTTTGATTTCAACATCACTCAGCGGCTTGAAGCCCGTAGGCAGCCCTTTGAACCTTGCACTGTAAACTTTTCCCATCCATGCATTTCGCTCGACCGACGCGGGCAGTGGGACTTCTTCGCCTTGGTAGGGACGGAACGCGGAAGTCAAGTCGCCACATACGGCTCTCCGCCATTGGCTGATATTCGTCTCGGTGATGCGCTTACCCGTTTTGTTGGACAGAAACACTTCCAAGAACTTGAGGGTCGATGAGATATCACACACTTCCGAATTGACCCACCCACCACGGCTCCAAGGCGAAGCGATCACCAGTGGCACACGGTACCCCAACCCCACCGGACTTTGCCGCGCCGCCGCCTGGGGAACATGATATTTATTCAATTCATCCTCCAGCAACACGAACTCTTCAGTAGTATCGATAGCTCTAGAAGCCGCGTTTTTGTCGGCAGGATCGGGGGCAACAAAGGGTGGTATGTGGTCGAAGTAACCATCATTCTCATCATAGTTGAGAATAAAAACTGTCTTTTTCCAGACCTCGGGATTCTTCGTCAAAATATCTAGCACTTCGGAGACATACCATGCGCCATACCACGGAGCGCTCGGATGATCAGAGAATTTCTGAGGAGCCACCAGCCACGAAACGGTAGGTAATTTGCCGTGATCCACATCCTGTCGGAACTGATGGAGAATGTCACCCTTGGGAACATCGACCGATCGCTTAACGCCGCCGTCTTCGTATTCAAGAGTTTCTATCTCGTGAAAATTTGGGTCATCGCAATTGGTAGTAAAGCCCTTTTCGTGGAGGTTTTTTTCCAGCTCAGACAGCTTGTCAAAATTCTCTTGGCTCCACGTGTTCAGCTCCTGCATGACTTTCGCCCACTCAGCCTGCTGTCGATGCAGTTGATCGCGCAGCTTCTCGATGTCCGGGTTGGATTGTTTTTCAAGCTGGTCTTCCAGCCGCCGGATGCTTTGGGACAGAGCGGACTTCTGCCGCTCAAGATCGATACGACGACTGCGGTTAAAGCCTACGTGGTACTGAGAAAACCACTCGAGATTATTGTCGGTGAAATTGGCAAGCAGCGATTCGGCTTCTCCGCTAAGTCCGCTCTGGTAGCTGAGCTCGTTCTGGTATACCCGCCAAGAAATCCCATGTTCCTCGAGTCTTTCCGGAAACGTACTCCAACTGACGGGCCGCTCGTAACCCACGTCTGAATTTCGAACCAAAGCCTGCGACTGGGCATTATCCCTGCTCTTGCCCGTCCAGAAAAACATGCGGTTGGTGGTGGTACCGGTCAGCGAGGAACAGAAATGTTGGTCACAAACGGTAAACGCGTCGGCTAGCGCATAATAAAAGGGAATGTCCTCGCGCGTGTAGTAGCCCATCGTCAAAGGCATGCTCTTGAATTGTTCATGGCCAGCTTGCTTGGCCGGCAACCACGCGTCGTATCGCCCATCATTGCGCGCGTCGACCTGGTCGCCCCAGGAATGCGGCAAGTCGCCCATCCACGTGGCTTGCGTGTCATTGATGTTCAAACGAAACGGCAGGTACGTTTGCCCTTGTCGATTGCTTTGCAGCCACACGGGAGACCGATTGGGGAGCGCAATCGCGCGGGGATCGTTAAAGCCACGCACGCCTTGCAGGGCTCCGAAGCAGTGGTCGAATGAGCGATTCTCTTGCATTAGGAACACGATGTGTTCGGCGTCATGAAACGTCGTGCCTTTGTCGGGGGCGATGGCCATGGCGCGCTGAATCGAGTCTGGCACCACGGACATGCCTCCCAAAGCACCACTAAACAAGCCTGCATGTTTTAAAAAATTTCTTCTGCTTGTCATGTTTGATTTCCTGGTGAGGCGGATGTACAACTCAGAATACGCTTGACAATAAGCCGCGGGCTTACCAACAGCCACGCAGCAGTCGTAAGCCACATAGCAGTCGTAAGCTACAGTCGTAAGCTACATAGAGGAGTCGCGGCCCGGCTTGGTGACAAGCTAAGACCCCACTGATTTGCCTAGCGGACGCTGCGGCCGCTCGACTCTACAGATATTGCGCCATCAAAAACAGAATCGTCTCGGCTTTCAACCTCGATCGCTGACTCAGCCTATCGTCGATTCGAGCCGCAGTCAACTTTTAAGCGGATTTTAACCATAGCGTTGTCGCTGTTGTATAAGACTTGTTTGGGTCCTGTATTCAATCACGGGAGAAAATTTCAATGTCGAGCGTCAAGGTGCAAGGTAGTGGGCGAGAGGCGATAGACTGGCAAAAAATCGGCATGCTGTGCGCACTTGGTGTCAGCGCCAGCTTAGCGACATGGGGCGTGCTGCAGTGGACGCACCCCATATTCACTGTCGCAGAGCAATATAGCATCGGTATGGGTGCGTCC
>JBEBXX010000473.1:0-3237 GCA_040391435.1 Aureliella helgolandensis
CAGCGCGCGTTGTACGGAAGCTATTGTCACGGCACTTCCTCCGCGCAGCCCTGAGCCGCCCCTAGGTATCGCCAAACGGTGAGAAGCATTTTTGGGCAGCGTAGACGCGCCTTGGAGTGCGGCGACTCGTCGCCGCTTTGCACCCCGCTTTACTACAATCAATGCCAAACGGTCAGCAAGTTTCTGACGCCCCGCAGCGCCCCCCTGGAGAGCGGCGACTCGTCGCCGCTTTGCCATCCGCTCGAGCAGCGAACCGGCAAGTGATGGTTGAATCGTCCCTTAGCCTGGTTGATTTGATATCAGAACGTAATGGTTGAGTAGTAGGTAAGGAAACCGTTGGGACGAGTGTTCTAGGCAGGAAACCGTTGGGACAACGGTCCTACTATTTATGCCTCGGGGATCTTGGTTTCGCGGTGCTCGGGTGCGGGAGATTCATGTTGAGTCAGACCGATTAACGCGTCGAATTCATCGTCGGCTTCGCTGGACTGAGCGTACTCCAAGAACTCGGCTTCCGCCCGATTCGTATCCATACCAGCCAATTCGCGGCTGACCCGCGCATTGGCTCGCGCCTTGCCACGCACTTCGCGCAACTCGCGCAGTTCTTCACTGGTACGATCGCTGGAGAGGCCGGTCATCATGTCGGCGATCTGCTTTTCCTCAGTGGCTGAGAGCACGTCGGCTACAGCATCGTGTTTTTCTTCCTTGAGTTTTTCCAGATCGCGCATCAGGCCCTGGATCTGAGTCTTGTGTCCATTGACATTGGCTATGAGCTGCTTGAGGTCTTCATCGATCTCGGTAGCTCGCTGCTGTTTCTCTAGCAGTGTGTTGGAGAAATCTTTGAAGGCCGATTGGCATTTGAGATAGTCGGGATCGTTCTTAACCGCCTCAGCATCGCCGTTGTACTTGGCCACCAAACTCTTCGCTTTGGAGGCCGCCCCGGAGCGCAGTTTTTCCAGCTTTTCGATGTCCGATGTCAACGCACGCAGCTTATCCTTCTTCGATTCCTCCTGAGCGATCATGGAGCTGATCGCATCCTTATACTGGTTCAACCGCTTGCGCTTTTCTTCGATCACGCGGTCGTAGTTGGCCGAGATAACGCCAGGATTCATGCGTAGCGTCTCGCTGGCCTTGCCCACGCGGAACGTGACCAAATACCACACTGCGCGAAAGTACTTGCCGACAGCGTTAAACATGAATGCATTCCTTAAAATTTGAATAGCTGGAGCTGGAAGAGCCAAACGCAAGCCAAACTGCGCAGACGGGCTGGAGCCTACATAAAAATCTTAGCAGACTCGGCCCGCGTTGTGTACTTGCCCTTACACGTTCACATCCGCTTGGATGCCTTCGGGACGTCCGTAGCGCGCTAGAATTGGTGCGACCATTTCGTCTAAAAATTCGTCTACCTGCTGCGGTGCGCGGCCGACAAAACCCAATGGGTCGACCAACGAATCGATATCGAGCCTGGCGTAGACCGGGTCGGCCTTGAGACGCTGCAACAGATCGTTGTCCGCGGCTTCCTGTTTCACTCGCAGTCCAGCCGCCACGCTGTGCTGGCGAATGTTCTCGTGGATTTCCTGCCGGTCAGCCCCCGCGGCCACGGCGGCCATCATGATCGCTTCGGTGGCCATAAACGGCAGTTCCTCGGCCAGGTGCTTGGCAATCTGCTTGTCGTAGACCACCATCCCGCTGGCCACATTCTGCATGAGGATCAGACAAGCATCGATAGCCAAGAAGGCTTGAGGCAGCACCAAGCGGCGATTTGCGCTGTCATCCAACGTCCGCTCCATCCACTGCACGGCGGCCGTTTGAGCGGCTGAGGATTGCAGGCTCATCACAAAGCGAGCCAGCGAACACATGCGTTCGCTGCGCATGGGATTGCGTTTGTAGGCCATGGCCGACGAACCGATCTGGTCCTTTTCAAACGGCTCTTCGACTTCCTTGCGACTGGATAGGAGGCGCAGGTCGGTGGCCGTCTTGTGAATGCTCTGGGCGATGCCCGAGAGCACATCCATAATGTGCGCATCGACTTTGCGGGGATAGGTCTGCCCGGTCACCGCATAACTGTCAGAAAACCCCAGGCGTTCCGCGATGCGCTGTTCGAGTTGCCGAACCTTCTGATGGTCTCCCTCGAAAAGCTGTAGGAAACTGGCCTGCGTGCCCGTGGTTCCCTTAGCGCTGCGGGCCAACAGACTGTCCAGCCGATGCTGCAGTTCGTGCAGGTCGAGCACGAAATCGTAGGCCCACAGGCAGGCCCGCTTGCCCACCGTGGTCGGTTGAGCCGGCTGCAGGTGCGTAAATGCCAAACACGGCAGATCGCGATAGCGCTTGGCAAAGTCGGCCAGCGTGGCAATCACGCCCACCAGCCGCTGGCGGACCATCTCCAGCCCATCGCGGATCATCAGCAAGTCGCCGTTGTCGGTCACATAACAACTGGTCGCCCCCCAGTGAATGATGCCTCGCGCATCTGGACATTGGTCGCCATAGGCATGCACGTGGGCCATCACGTCGTGCCGCAGACGACGTTCATAACCGGCCACCGCCTGCAGGTCGACCTGCGATTCGAACTGCCGCAACTGCGCCAGTTGAGCATCGCTGATCGGCAAGCCCAATTCCTGCTCGCACTCAGCCAGCACGATCCACAACTGACGCCACAATCGCGAGCGATGCTCGCTGCTCCACAATTGCGACATCTCGCGTGAGGCGTAGCGAGTGATCAAAGGATTTTCGTAGTCGGATGTAGTGCTCATGATGTCTCTAAAAAATTTTGAAGTTGAGTGGGGAAATGGTAGGGCTGCGGCGAACAGCGAACACCATGCGGCGGCATCACATATTGGTCAAATCGTCTTCGCTATGCGAACCCGAAATCTGATCTAGGATCGACGCAAACAAGCCGGCGTGCTCCATATCGGTCGCATAAATTCTGGCGATGCTGTGGCTGATGGGTAGCTTGCGATAAAGTCCATGAGTTGTCAAAGGGCGAATGCGCTGGGTCGACGAGTCGAAGTAAAAATTCATCCCAGCCGTAGCTCCGACGGTATGTGGGCGGTGTATGTGCCGCGCCACATCGACTCGAAACGGAACGCTTTTCAGCTCCATCGGTAGCCGCTGCAGCACGCACTGGCTGAGGATCTCAGGGCTGGAGAAGACAGAGCTATTCTCAGACTGCCCCTCGCTAAAGCTAAGATTTCGTTGGCAGACCATCTGCTATGATATTTATATAGATCATCCTTTTCCATA
>JBEBXX010000474.1:0-3234 GCA_040391435.1 Aureliella helgolandensis
GAAATATCTGCAGGCGGCCCAATTGGTGGTCTCGCATCTGATCGTCGAAGATCCCGAAAAATTGCGCAAACAACGCCAAGATCACCCCCCGCTCTTCTCCGGCGATCGCGCAAGCGTGCATTTCCTGTTCGCCTCAGGACAGTACAAAATCAATGTTCGATTAAAGTTCGAAGACGAACAAGAAGAGCGCAAGTTTCCGGTCGCCCTGCTCATCGATGGCGAACAAGTCGAACAGTTCGAGGTCGAGAAAAAAGCGGAAACCCACGTCGTCGAGCACGAATTCTCCGCCGGTGACCACGAACTGACGCTGCACTTCGTGGAGGATCCCTACGAAAAGGAAAAACGCTACCAGCGCAGCATCAATGTCGAATTTATCGAGATCGATGGACCTCGCGATGCCCAGCCCGCGCTACCTTTGCCGCACCGCCGACTGTTTACTGTTTTTCCCAGCCACGGAGATTCCGGTGAGAAGTCAGTCGCGCAGGCTGCCGAGGAGATCTTCCGACCACTGCTGCGCCGCGCATTTCGTCGCGACGTCGAAGAAGCCGAAGTGCAGCGCGTGGTCGATTTAGTCAAGCTGGCCAGCGAACAGGGCGAGAGCTACCAGCAAGCTATTGGCCTGGGGCTGCAGTCGATCTTGGTCTCGCCCCATTTCCTGTTCCGCGTCGAAGGGGACGACAACCTGCAAGCCGCCGCTGGCGGGCCTGAGCCGGTGGCTGAACCAGCCGAGGGCGATCATCCCACGCCGACTCCCATCGAGCCACTTGATAACTTTGCGCTGGCTTCGCGATTGTCGTTCTTCTTGTGGGCCAGCATCCCAGATGACGAGCTGCTCGACTTGGCTAGTCAGGGACAGTTGTCTGATCCGCAAGTGCTGCAGGCTCAGACCAAGCGGATGCTGGCTGACCCGCGCAGCAATTCACTGGTCAAACAGTTTTTTGCGCAATACTTAGGACTGGGCAATCTGAAAATAGCCGATCCCGATAGCAAACTTTTCCCGCTGTGGAACGATCGCCTGCGCGAGGCGATGAGCCGCGAATCGGAGCTGTTTTGCCAAGCCATGGTCCGCGAGGACCGTTCGCTGCGCGAGCTGCTCACCGCAGATTTCACCTATGTCAATCCGCGCTTGGCAGAGCTGTATGGCATCGACTTCGGTGGCCGCTCACCGGAGCAGCTCTATCGCGAGGGGCCTGGCATCAATCGCCACAGAGGCGGCGACCGCAGCGGCCTGTACGCCGAGGAAGACGTGTGGCTGCGAGTCGAGCTGCCCCAAGGCCGCCAAGGCATACTCACCCAAGCAGCCCTGCTGACGCTCACTTCCAATCCCACCACGACCAGTCCCGTCAAACGCGGCAAATGGATTCTGGAAAGCCTGTTGGGCGATCCGCCTCCGCCGGCGCCTCCCAACGTGCCAGCCCTGGAGGACACTCAAGAAAATAATAAAAACCTATCGCTGCGCGAGGCTCTGGAGCTGCACCGTAGCAACCCGAGCTGCGCCAGTTGCCACCGCGTCATGGACCCACTCGGGCTAGGTTTCGAGAACTTCGATGCCATTGGCCAGTGGCGTGAGAAGGATGGCAAACATCCGATCGACCCCTCCGGCGAGCTACCGGATGGTCGCACGTTTGCCAATTCAGCCGAATTGATCGAGCTCCTACAATCTCGCCAGCCGGAGATAATGCGCAATTTTGCTAAGAAAATGCTAACATATTCCCTGGGACGGGGTTTAGAACCTTATGACAACTGCGCAGTGGACACGATTGTCTCAGTAGCCCAGGAGCAAGACTATCGCTTGTCAGCCTTTGTGCAAGCCATTATTACCAGCCAGCCGTTTTATCAGCGGCGCGCGATCTCCGACACGGTCGCTCGTCAGCCCCCCGCCGAAGCCCTCCAAAACCTCGGGAGTAAATAGCCATGAGCGCTAAGAGAATTTGCCTGCAGCCCATTTCACGCCGCACCGTATTGCGTGGAGCCACCGCCTCGCTGGGGCTGCCGATGCTCGACTTGATGGCGCCCCGCAGTGTGCTAGGCAAGGACGGCCAAGCCAATCCGCATCCGGTGCGACTGGCTTGGGTGTTCTTCCCCAACGGCACCAATCCAGAGCATTGGGAGCCCGAGAAGGTCGGCAGCGACTGGGACATGAAAGCTTCGCTGGAGCCGCTACGTGAGCTGAAAAGCGAATTTTCGGTCCTCAGCGGTTTGGCTCAGGTCAACGCGCGTTCGCTGGGCGATGGCCCCGGGGATCACGCCCGCAGTTCGGCTGCCTTTCTGACCGGCGCTCATCCGCTGAAGACCAGCGGTGCCAACATGCGCGTGGGCACCAGTGCTGACCAGATTGCCGCCGAACACTACGGCCGCGCCACCCGCTTGCCCTCGATAGAGCTGGGCACCGAGAAGGGAAGTGCCGCGGGCTCCTGCGACAGCGGCTATGCCTGCGCCTACTCCAACAATATCGCCTGGAAAACCGCTACGCAACCTGTAGCCAAAGAGATCAATCCACGCCTAGCTTTCGAGCGTTTGTTCGGCAGCGGAACGGCGGAAGCCACTCCCGAAGCCAAAGACCTGCTTTTCCGCCGATCGATTCTAGACCTAGTCGCCGAGGACGCGCGGCAGCTCACTCAGCGGCTGGGGCATCATGACCGCCAGAAGCTGGACGAGTATTTTACTAGCGTGCGTGACGTGGAGCAGCGCATTGACCGCATGACTGAGCCGCTGCCTTTTGACGTTTCTGACCAACGCCCGGCGGATGAAAAACCCGAGGACATTGGCGAGCATATTCGGCTGATGTACGACATTATGCTGCTGGCCTTTAAAACCGACACCACGCGCATCAGCACCTTCATGCTCGGCAATGAAGGGAGCAACAAGTCGTATCCCATGATCGGCGTCAACGACGGACACCATTCGCTGTCGCACCACCAAAACGATGCCGAGAAGATGCGCAAGATCGCAGCCATCGACAAGTTCTTCGTCGAGCAGTTTGCCTACTTTGTGAAGGGACTGAAAGACACCCCTGAAGGCGAAGGCAATTTGCTCGACAACTGTTTGGTGGTCTACGGCGGTGCCATTCGCGACGGCAATCGCCACGATCACCATGACTTGCCGATCCTTTTGGCCGGGCGTGGCGGGGGCCGCTTTACGCCGGGCAGCCACATCAAATACCCCACTGAGACGCCCCTTAACAACTTGTTCTTGAGCATGCTTGAAACCGTCGGTGTCGACATTCCACAACTT
>JBEBXX010000475.1:0-3232 GCA_040391435.1 Aureliella helgolandensis
GACCGGAGCGGGCGTAGGCGCAACGTAGACGGGCGTGCTGACCACGGGTGAGGCGACCACTCGTGGGGCGATCAGCGGCGTTGTGACGACTGGAGATGCAACGACGCGTGGAGGGAGCAGCGACGTTGTGACCACGGGCGATGCGACCGCTGTCGGGGCGACCACTGTCGGGGCGACGATGGGTTGGTAGGCACCATAGCCGGCGACGCGCGGTGCCACGCTAGGTATGGGATACGTGCTTACGACGGGCACGGCACTCGGCAAAACCACAGGAGCGGTATAGCTGGGAATCGGAACGAGGGGACCCGCGATAACGACTTGTGCTGATGCAAGTGGCGCTGCGGCGATGCTGGCTGCGCCGCCAATAACTAGAGCGAGCAGGTTTCTTGACAGCCTCATGATTGTTTCTCCGGGGGGTAAATGCGGCTACAAAAAAGAGTATAGAACGCGTTTTGGACACGTCGGTGCTCTGATTGCTACAAAAACTAACAGTAGCTGCTACCCCATCACTGCACATTGAATGCCGAACTGAATGCCGAACTCAATGTCCTCTCAGTCCGAAATATGGTAGATGCCTGCCAACGGTGGGCAGCGGGCTGCCTATGGCTCAGCTAAAGCGTTTGAGTTTTCGGTCAAGCGTAGAGCGCTCGATACCTAGCTGCAACGCCGCTTTGGATTTGTTCCCAGCGCAGTGCGCCAGTACCGCCAAAATATGCCGTTGTTCGAGTTCTGCGAGCGAGATGGGCTCGAAGGTGGCAGCCGGCGGTGAGATGTTGATGTCTGCGGCTGAAGCGCCGCCGCCCAGAGTAGAGAGGTTTAAGTCGCCCACCGCGATGGTTGAACCGCTGCCGAGCACGATGGCGCGCTCGAGCACATTGCGCAGCTCGCGAACGTTGCCTGGCCAAGAGTGGTGGGACAGCAACTCTAGGGCTTGCGGCTGGATGCCGTGCAAGCGACGTCCAGCATGCGGTCGGAGCTGTTGTATAAAGTGTTCTACAATCGGCGGCACGTCCTGCAGCCTGTCGCGCAGGGCTGGCACGACAATCTCGATAACACGCAGGCGGAAATATAAGTCGGAGCGGAACTGCTTAGCATTGATCGCCTGCTCAAGATCTCGATTGGTAGCGGCGATAACGCGGACGTCGGTGTGAATGGGTTTGCTGCCTCCCAGGCGTTCGAAGGGAAGTCCCTCTAAGACGCGCAGGAATTTAGCTTGTAGCTCGCCGGGCATTTCGCCAATTTCGTCCAACAAAATTGTGCCACCATCGGCCGCTTCGAACTTGCCGATCTTGCGTTCGGTAGCGCCGGTGAAGGCACCTTTTTCGTGACCAAACAATTCGCTTTCCAATAGCGTGGGTGCCAAGGCCGCGCAGTTGAGGCAGACCAGCGGGCCATCTCGCCGCTTGCTCTGGCGATGGATGGCGCGGGCGACCAGTTCCTTGCCTACCCCGCTTTCACCGCGGACCAGCACGGTAGCGTTGGTCGGTGCCGCGCGACGGATCTCCTCGCGCACGCGCTTGATGCCTGGGCTGTGACCGATCATCTCACAAACGCCGCCGAGCTGCTCTTGCAATTGATCGATATGTCGCCGGCTGTGCTCCAGCGACTGACTCAACTGCTCTTTAGCAACATGCCGGGTGAGAGCGATGGAAAGATTGTCCGCGACGCCGATGGCAATTTCCAAGTCGCTTTCGCTGAGCATCCGCTCTTGGCCGGATGAGTACACGTGCAGTAGACCAATGACCGGCTGATCGGCGGCAGGCGGTGCGGAGGACGGTGCGGCAAGCGATTTGGCCGCGTGTCGAAGACGGAGCGGAGCACAAATAATACTGGCTACGCTGTGGTTGGCCGACCGCTGCCCGGGACCAAGCTGCTCGTCCTCCATGACGTTGCGGGCCAGCACGGCTTGGCGATCTTGCAGGACCGATCGCACCAGAAAGTCGCTCACGCGGTGATAGCTTTGGCCTTCGGGTTGCCGAGTCGCCAGCACGGCTAGGGAAGGCAGGTCAGAGCCGTCGGCGGGGGCGGCGGACTGGATGCTTACGACGCCGCCGGCAGCGAGGCCGAGTTGCTCCAGCAGGCGGTCGAGGGCAACCTGCGCCATCTGTTCGCGACTATCGCACTGCACCAGGTCAAATATCAGCCGGTAGAAAAAGTTCCATTGTTCGGCAGGGTCTTTCTGTTCGACTGGGTCTTGCGAGCCAGCCTCGGGCCGAGGGGCATCTGGCAAATCTTGCGCGGGCAAATCTCGCAAGGAGCCAGCGGCGGGGTAGGTCAGATGATCGGCCGACCACTGGGAATCCGCGCGGCGGTGGACGATGGCGGCTTTATCCTCGAGATCCTCTGCCGTCCCGAGCGCGGCCGTATGTTTTAGAGCGTTTGCTTGTTCGCTCGTTCCGCGGCGGACTGCAAATCCGCCATTGAGCGAGTTTGAGAAGGTGATGCGGCAGGCACCCACGCCAATCGTTTCACCCTCTAGCAGTTCGTGAGGTGCCGTAATGGTTACATCGTCAACTTGCGTTCCATTGCGGGAACCCAAGTCGGCGACAGCCCACCCCCCGGATGTGCATGTTATGGAGGCGTGCTTGCGGCTGACTCGTTCATCGCGGACGACGATGTGGTTGTCCGACGAGCGTCCGATGCTTACCGGCTGTTGCTGCAGACGGAGGACGTTGGTCCAGCGGTTGCCAAACTGGATGATTAAATAAGCTTGAGCGGATGTTTGTTGCATTGGCCAAGGTCGCCAAGTAATCTAGAGATATTCTTGTCTCAAAACCTTCCAGCTTCAATCTTAGTCCAGCGCGGTGGTAAAGCCGAGCGGGCGCTGTGAATGGAAGTCGCGCGGGAGCGTGTTTGAACTCGAGTTTTCCTTGCATCAAATCAGAGATCTTCTCCGGAGCCAGAGAATGATTAGTGGACAAATTTTAGCTAAATTCGCGCAGCCTTGGCTGGGTGGCTTGGCCATCGCCGTGAGCCTAGCCTGCCCTGTGCAGGCTCAATTCGGCCCGGGTAATTTCAACCGGGTGGGGGTGGTTGGAGGTGTTAGCATCGACGCGCAGGGGGCGATTACCAGCGCGAGTGCGGTCGAGCGCGCCGGAGTGTTGAGTGAGCTGCGCCGGGCTATTCAGGCACCAACCGATGGGCTGGCCGATCAAACCGACCTGCGCATGATTTCGCTGAGCAAGCTGCAGAATGAAATTGCACGGGCGATGGCTGCCGACGAAGCGCTCAG
>JBEBXX010000476.1:0-3225 GCA_040391435.1 Aureliella helgolandensis
GTCTACCATTCGTATTTGCCATGTGGGTTGCCGGCCCTACCGTCGCTCGACAGCCGGCTCTTGTCGACGCGCTGGCGCGCGCACTGCAAGGTGCCCGCGACGCGGGACTCGCCCATATCGAAGATATCGTAGCGAACGAGGCACCACGCTATGGGCTGTCCGCCGATGACTGCCGAACCTACTTTTTAGAGCAACTGCATTTTACGCTCGGCCCGAGCGAATTGGCTGGGCTGGAACGCTTCCGTCTCTGGGCAACTGAACTCGAGCTGCTCCCCGCCGACTCTCAACGATTGAACCTAGCCTCCCTATGATTGCAACCATTTTAGAAAAAGCGGTTTCCGGTCAACGGATTTCATCTGCCGATGCACTGCACTTGCTCAAATCGCATCAATTGACCACCATCGGAGCGGCGGCGGATAAGGTGACCCGGCGTTTGCATCCCGAATCGTTTCGCACGTATAACATCGATCGGAATATCAATTACACCAACATTTGCACGGCAGTCTGTGACTTCTGTGCGTTTTATCGATCGCCCAAGAGCGCAGAAGGTTACGTGCTACCGCGAGCTGAGCTGCTTCACAAAGTCGCCGAAACGGTGGCCCTGGGCGGAAACCAGATTCTCATGCAGGGCGGTCTGCATCCGAACTTCAAACTCGAGTGGTACGAAGAGCTGTTGACTGACATTAAGCGAGAATTTCCGCAGGTCAACATCCACGGCTTCAGTCCCCCGGAGATCCACCACTTCACCAAAGTCAATCATTTACCACTGCGGGACGTGCTCGCTCGACTAAAACAGGCCGGACTAGGCAGCTTGCCCGGCGGTGGGGCTGAGATCTTGGTCGACCGCGTTCGCGACGAGATCACGCGCGGCAAAGTTATGACCGACGACTGGCTTAACGTCATGCGCGTGTGGCACGAACTGGGCGGGATTAGTTCGGCTACCATGATGTTCGGGCATGTCGAAACGTTGGAAGAACGCGTCGAGCACTTGCAGCGTCTGCGCGATCTGCAGGACGAGACCGGCGGCTTCACCGCCTTCATTTGCTGGACCTTTCAGCCGGAGCACACTCAGTTGGCTCATGTGAGCCCCAAGGGCGCTTACGAGTATTTGCACATGCAAGCCGTGGCCCGCCTGTTTCTGGACAACATTCCAAATATTCAAAGTAGTTGGGTTACTCAGGGACTAAAAATTGGTCAGCTCGCCATGCTCTACGGTGCCAACGATATGGGCAGCCTGATGATCGAGGAGAATGTCGTGGCACAAGCGGGCACCGTGCACTTGTTGACACTCGATCAAATTCGAGATGCGATTGTGGAGCTGGGCTTTGAACCACGACAGCGCGATGTTTTCTACCGATTGGTCGACCCAGAGTTGGAACAGTTTGCTGTCGTCGCCAATCGCGCGAAAAAGTCCCAACACGCCTCACTCCCGCTAGTCGTATAGCCCCCGTATTCGCTCTGTGGCTAGCGAACTGTTACAATAGCCGTGCCACATGAGCTAGACTGTAGCACAAGTCGATACTGCAAGTACTGACTATCAACGTTCATAATATCATCGTTCGGGAGAGTCACCTCGATGTCCTACGCCGTTATGTATACCTATCGGAAAGCTTCCTGTCGCATAGCCATCTGCGCAATATTCACTTGCCTAGTGGTGCTGACTGACACTCGCCGTTCGCACGCACAAGCCGTCGTGCTGGGGACAGACGAATTGACCGCTGGCATTCCCGGCGATGGACCGCTCACGCTCGAGCAGGCCACCAAGTGGTTCAGCGACCCAAATAATCATGAGACGCTCGAGATCGAATTGCCATCCAATCTCGCTGCCGGGAGCAGCGCGATCTACATTCCCGAAGATAACCGGTTGACTCGCGGGAAAATTGAATTGGGTCGGCAACTTTACTTTGAACCGCGGTTGAGCATGAACGACGAGGTTAGCTGCGCGGACTGCCACCATCCAGATAGCGGGTGGGCAAAGGAAACGCAGTTCGGCGTGGGGGTCGGCGGACAGACCGGCAACCGCAATTCGCCCATTACGTTCAACCGCATCCTCAGCCGTGAGCAATTTTGGGATGGCCGCGCGGGCACGCTCGAAGAACAGGCTGTAGGTCCCATAGCCAATCCCATCGAAATGGCTTTCACGCACGAAATGGCGGTTGAATTCGTGACCAATAATCCCGTCTACCGCATGGAGTTTGAGAAAACCTTTGGACGCGCACCGAATATCGACGATATCGGCCGCGCCATGGCCGCCTTTGAACGCGTCGTGGTCACCGGCCCGGCCGCCTACGATGCACGCGAGGAGCTAAATAAATTTAAACAAGCCTTTGCCGAAGACCTGGAAGATCTCGAGGCCTTCAAAGAGGACGACCCAGAGCTGTACGCGCGCTACCAAGCCGCTGAGGATGCCGCCAAGGCCAACCCAATGAGCGAATCGGCAATACGTGGGCAGAAGTTCTTTTTTAGCGCCCAGGCCAACTGCGCGGCGTGTCACGTGGGGGTCAATTTTACGGATGAGAAGTACCATAATCTGGGAGTCGGCATGGATGCGCAGGAGCCCGATTTGGGACGCTTTGTCGTCACCGGGGACGAGAAGGACAAAGGCGCTTTCAAAACGCCTACGCTGCGAAATGTCGCACAGTCCAAGCCCTACATGCACGACGGCAGCCAGAAGACATTGCGCGAAGTTGTGGATTGGTACGCCAAGGGGGGGCATCCTAATCCCTATTTGAGCGACAAGATCCACAAGTTTGAAGCCAGTGAGCAGGACCGTCAGGACCTAGTCGCCTTCATGGAAGCCCTGACCGGAGAGTTTCCAGCTATCGAAGAAGCTCGTTTGCCCAAATAGCTTATAATGAATAGTTGGCGAAGTCTGCATGTTGTTTCTGTTTGTCCCACTAGCCACGATCGGTTGGAATCTATGAATGCACGCTCGTTTGTCATTTGCTCGCTCGCTATATTGATTGGAGCTAACTGCTCGGGAGGCTTAGCCTATGCCCAACAGGCCGCTGAACCTGCACAAGCAGCGGCAACGGACAACAGCGGCGATCAGGTTGCCTTGCACCAGCAGATGCTCGATCGCAGCGTGGAATATTTGCGCCAGCGAGGCCAAGCCGACGATGGTTCGTTCTCGGCCGCCAGCGGAATTGGACCGACCGGAGTTGTTCTTTCCGGCCTACTAGCGGCGGGAGTGAACAGCGCCGATCCGATGGTAGCCAAGGGCTT
>JBEBXX010000477.1:0-3219 GCA_040391435.1 Aureliella helgolandensis
ACGCTGGGTTCCATCGCGGTTTGCACCAAGCGCTGTATCAAGGGGACAAAACTGGGCCAGGCGGCCATCGCGTTCCAGGCATGCGCCTCGCTAGAGCCAGTCTGCGGCGCGGAGAGCAAGCTGGTCACCATGCCCGCTCCCACGCGATGTCGCACGATTAGCGGATCGCCGGTCGTGGTTGCCAAATCGACTTGCCAAGCGGGGTTGGCTGCACTGACCGCCCCCGATTTATTAGACGCCAATGGATCGATCTTCCAATAGCGGAAGATCGGAGTGGTCAGCAGTCCCGCGTCGGGAAATCCGACAAAAGGTGCCACCAACGGGCTGCGGTATTCGAGCGGATCGATGTGCCAATCCCCGTCTGCGGATGGCTCCAGCAGGCGGAAGCCCAACAGCTCAAGCATTTGTGGCTGTGCATTCCACGTGGCTGCGGTGGTGCGAGGTCCCCACAAGCAGATCAGCGATCCGCCCTGGCGCACGAAGCGATCAAGTCGCGAGAAGTCCGCGCTGCGCAATTGGGCCAGATCGCATAGCACGATGACTTGCCAGTCGGCCAGCTCGCAGGTGGCAAGTTCCAGTACAGACACAGCAGCGGCTCGACCCGCTTGCCGAGTGCCTGCGATGTTCCGGGCTGTGTTTAAGTCGGGACGCAAGCCGAGTTGCAGGATACGCGCGTCACCGGTCTGCTGTTCGACGAACAGCACGTCGTAGTCTTCGCGAACTTCAATAACTTGTAGGTGTCGGTTGTCCACCTGCAACGCATCGTTGGGAATCGATGCAGCTATTGCGCTCAGTCCTAGTGTCGAGGGAGTGAAGCTAAATCGCACCGTCTGCTCGCCCTGTGCCGCGACATCGATAGGCTGGGAAGCGACCGCATGGTCATCGATGGCCAACTGGACCGGCAGTCCCTCTGCGTTGGTGTCACTGTAATTGGCCACGCGGACGTCGACTTCGATGGCTTGACCGGCAAGCACGCGTCTGCTGGTAGGTTGCACGGCGATAACGGCTATGTTTTTTGTCTCTCGGTCGGCCAGCGATTCGTATTCAATAGGTGCTTTCTCACCGAGCTTTCGCAGGCGTTTGGCCAGTGGGCCATCGATAGCTGGTTGCCAGTGATCGACACCAAAGTCGCTGAGCAACAGCACGCGCACGCGGTGGCTTTGGCGCGGATCGCGTTGGATGTGTTGGACGATATCTTCGATCACCTGCAAACCTCCGCTGACATCGGCTCCGGCATCGTTGGTCGCCAATCGTTCCACTTCGGCGATCACCGCGGCGTGATCGTAGGAGGGGGTGGCTACGATGGCTTGAGCGGGCTGTCCCAGGGCGATCAGCGCGATGGCATCGCCGCTTCCGGCCGCCTGAATGACTTCTACGGCGCGCCGCTGCGCGGCTTGCAACCGCGTTTCGTTGCCGACGCGATAGCCCATCGAGTAGGAGACGTCGACAGCCAGAATCCAATTCGTCGGTGGCAGGGTGGGATCCACAGCGACCGACCCATCATCGGCGGTCCAGAACGGGCGGGCTAGTGCGACGGCCAGAGCGATCAGCACTAGCGTGCGAACGATGAGCAGTAGCAACTGTTCAAAGCGAACTCGCTTGGCCTCGCGCTCGATGACTTGCAAGAGCAACTTCATCGCGCCCCAGCGAACTAGCGTCTGTCGGCGGCGGTAGAGGTAGTGCAGCAGGATGGGAATGGCAGCCGCCAATCCCCACAGCAACATCCAGCCGCTGGCAAATCCAGCTACGGCGACTATCATCGCTTACAGTCCTCGCAAGGAGCGCGAGGCGAGGATGCCGGGCAGCGCGGCAGCCAGGGATTCGTCGGTCAGCACCCGAAAGTAGTCGATGTCGATTTGGCGACAGCCGACTTCCAGTTGTTGGCAGAACAGCTTGATCGCTTGGCGATAGGCCTGCGCGATCAATCGCGGATCGGCGACCACGTGTGGCTGGTTTTCCAGGCCTTCAAAGCGGGCCATCGAGTCGAACGGGAATTCGACTTCGTCGCGATCGAGCACGTGGATCAGCAGCGCGTCGTGGCCCATCAAGCGCAGCAACCTCAACGATTGGAGGACTGCCTGCACGTCGTCCAGCAGGTCGCTGATCAAGACCACCAAGCCGCGGCGGGCAAACCGCTGGCCGGCCTGCTGCAGCACGTTGGCTAAATCTGTTTTGGGATGGTGGCTGGCCCGCTCCATAACGCTGATCATGTCTTCAAACTGGGCCGGGCTGCCGCTGGGTGGCAGCCAGTCGTCAATGCGGTCAGAGAACGTCATCAAAGCGGCATAGTCGCGCTGTTCGATGACCAGGTAGGCGAGGCTAAAGGCGATGAGCTGTGCGTACTGCAGCTTGCTCAGCCCCTTGGCGCTGTGGCTGGGCTGGCTGTGGCCGGGCTGGCTGTGGCCGGGCTGGCTGGGGCCGCTCTCACTCTGCAGGCTGGGCTGGCCATAGAGCATGCTTTGGCTGTGATCGACGAGTAGGTAGCACGTCAGGCTGGTTTCGTCTTCGTACTGTTTAAGATGGTATTTGTCGCTACGCGCATAGACCTTCCAGTCGACCTGTCGCAGATCATCACCGGGCACGTATTCGCGATGCTGGGCGAATTCGATGGAGTGGCCGCGCACGGGACTGCGGTGCTGTCCGGCCACCAGTCCTTCGACCAGAGTGCGGGCGCGGAGACCCAGCGGGCCGATGCGGGCTAGCGTCTCAGGGTCGAAGTACTTTTGCGATTTGCTCACGCGAACTACTGTCTTGAAGAGTGTGGTCGACGTTGTGGATGATCTCTTCGATGATCTGCTCGACGGTGGTGCCTTCGGCTTCGGCTTGGAAATTGAGCTTCATGCGATGTCGCAGCACCGGTGGGGCCACGGCCGCTATGTCCTCGCGACGAACGATTGGACTGCCATGCAGAGCGGCGCGCGCCTTGGCTCCTAGCACCATGTACTGGCTAGCTCGTGGGCCGGCTCCCCAGCGCACGCAGCGCCGCACGCGCTCGCTGGCTTGCTGGTCGCTAGGACGCGTCAGGCGAGCGATTTGCGTGGCTATCAGCGCCAGGGCGGGCGTAATAGCGATGCGCCGTACGACGTGCGCCATCTCCAGTAGATTCTCGCCGGAGAGCTGCGTCTGCAGCACGGGCTGTTGATCGGACGTGGTGCGCAACACCACTTCCAGCTCGTCGTCGCGGCTGGGATAGTCGACCAATACATTGAACATAAAGCG
>JBEBXX010000478.1:0-3216 GCA_040391435.1 Aureliella helgolandensis
GGTTGATCGGTCTCAGAGGGCTGGACGGGCGGTCTCTCAGCCGCGGCTCTGCTGGCTGCTTGATTCGCTCCGCTGGCTGCTTGACTGTTCGCTGCAGATTGCAGGTCGACCGGAGGCAGTCCCAGGCGGGCCCCGAGCATGGCTACGAGTGTCTTGTGAACCAACTTGGGGAATTCGTCTTCAGTGAGCGCTCGACTGGCCGCCTGAGTGTAGGCGGTCCACCAGCCGCTGAGCAGCACGGCGTGGCTCATCCCGCCGCCTACTGCAGCAGCGTCCGTCGTGGCCGCGGGATCAATGCGCACCTGCTGATCAATGTCACCCGACAACTGCACATCGATGGGCTCGCCGCCGCGGAACAAGGCCCACACGGTAATGCCTACCGGAACTTGGCGCTTCTCAGCCGGTCCGCGGACGACGTTGCGCAGGCGATCGATCAACCCACCGCGCCGACCTATGGGAGGTATGGCCGGGGCGGGCTGGGCGATTTCCACTTCAACTGTGCGAATGGCCAGCGCGGGATAAAAAATACGACCATTGCTATCGCTGACTAGGACACGTGGTGGTTCGTTGCTCATGCTGCTCATGTTCGGTGGCAACGATAGCTCGAGTCGCAGTACACCGAACGGTTCAGCCGCCATGGCAATTGGCGGCAGCGGGCGGGCCGCAGCGCCCGGCGGGGTGCCGCGAGGAGGCTCCTGTCCCGAGACAGACGCGATGCCGCTGGCTCCCAGCAAACACAAGGCTGCTAGCAGTCGAGCACGTTCGAGAAGCTTAAAGGTGGGGATAAATAGCGGCAACAACATCGAAAATGTTTTCAAAAGAGTAAACGGTGGACGCTACTCATGGTACGGCCCGCAGCACCGCCAAACAAGCCGCGCTGGCTCACGCGCAGCCTGCCAATCGCATAGAATACCGACGCCGCTCGCTTTGCCGCAGCACTTTTTCAGGCTGTCCACATTGCTCGAGGCCCACGCATTTGTCCCCCATCTGGATCGATTCTATGAGAAGCACTTTAATTGTTCTGCTAGCTAGCCTCGGGCTGCCGTTGGTCAGCTCCTCTCATCGGGAGCTAACGGCTCAGCAGCCAGCCACTCAGCAGCCAGCCACTCAACCGCCAGCGGATCAGCAGCCAGCGAATCAGGCGCCCGCCACTCAACGGCTCGGGGAGCTGCAGTTGGTCGGGCTAGGCTCAGTTGGGCCAGTCACCAAAGTTCAGGGAGGGTTTCAGTTCTTAGAGGGACCCGCCATGACGCCTGATGGGTCGGTCTACTTTACCGATATTCCAGCCAACGTGATTCAGCGCTTGCGGCCCGACGGAACGATCGAACGCTTTTTAGAACCATCGGCACACGCCAATGGACTGATGTACGGCGGACAAGATAACTTGCTGGCGTGCCAGATGGACGGACAATTGGTCAGTATCGAACTGAAAACCAAAAAGGTAAATGAGCAGGAGGACCAGTTTCAAAACAAACGCTTCAATGACTGCAACGAGTTGGTCAACTACCTCGAAGGCGGAATCTACTTTACCGATCCTCGCTACAGCGCCCCAGAGCCGTGGCCGCAAGTTCGCGAGGCATTCTACTATCGCTCGCCCCAAGGTGAAATTGTTCGACTAGCGGATGATCTCAAAGCGCCGAACGGTATCGGCCTGTCACCCGACGAGAAGACGCTTTACGTCATCCCCTCGATGAGCAGCCAGATGATGGCTTACGATGTCAAGCGTCCGGGCGTGCTGGGCAGCGGACGTGTGCTGTGCAGCCTGCAGCAAGTGGGCGACGCGACCAACGGCGGTGGCGATGGTATGGCCCTGGACGTCCAAGGCAATCTATACATCACCTCCTCGGCCGGCATCCAGGTTTTCTCGCCTGCGGGCGATCTGCTGGGGGTTGTCCCCGTTCCCGAGAATCCAGCGAACTGCGCCTTCGGTGGCGAGCATCACAAGTCGTTGTTCATCGCTGCCCGCACCGGTTTATATCGCTGCGAGATGCCGGTGGCCGGTTGGATTCCACGTATTAAGCAATAGTCTTGGCCCTGCACAGCCACACATTGCCACACATTGCCACACATTGCCACACATTGTCGCCGTGCTCTGAAGCAGGGGCCACTGCCGCGTCGCCACTGCCGCGTCGCCACTGTGCCTCTCTGAAAGTCGTGGCAAGTCAATCGAAGTAGGTAGCGGGGCGAGATCGATCAGCGGTCGCGGCCGGGCTGAGCGGCGATCGCTGTACCGTCGGTGGACAAAATTTGTGTATTGGTCAGCGAGTTACCAAACCGCTCGAAGTCTTGAAAGGTCCACACCACGCGCTTGTCGCGCGTGACTTCGATGATCTGCGGTTGCCCCTCCCCCGCGTGGCAGTTGCCAAACACGATGTTGTCATTGGGCAGCCGCTGAACCGTGGTAATCCAAGCCAGGCTGATATTCGGCAGGTCCGCTGGTTGCAACTGCCACACGATCTGCTTGTCAGGTGTGACCTCCAGCACTCGGTGTCCGTTGCCGGTGGTCAACAGCGTATTACCGTTTTCCAAACGCACGGCAGCGAAGCACTGATTTCCAAAAGCTTCTGGCCCGTGGCCTTCCACTGGATCATGACCAAACATGGGGACGCTGTACTCCCACACAATTTCTCCGCCGGGCGAGTACTCGCGCACCACTCCATCTCCCTCATGGCATACCAACAAATTGCCAGTGGAAAGTTTTCGAACTAGGCGAGTATCTCGGTGCGGATGCGATTTGGAAACAATCAGTCGCACTTGATGCACGATCTTGCCTGACGCATCGACTTCGATCACTCGTGGAATTCCGCTCTCTGCGATCAGCGTATGCCCATTGTCCAGTCGCTGAAATGCATGCACTTCGACCGTGCGGCCCGCGTTGCCACCTGCGGTGGCCGCATCGTACTGCCAGACTGGCTTGTTGGTCTGTGGATCGATTTCCTCGATCGTCGTCCAATTCGTTTGCAGCAGCACATGGCCGTTGTCCAGCATGTGCAGATCGTGAAGTGGGCCGATCTTCATCTCCCACTGGGTCTTTCCAGCTTCGTCGATAATCGCAATCCGCTCGCGCGAAGAGTCCGCCGTCAGCAAACGATGCGCAGGTTCTGCCGCGCTGGCCGCGCCGCATGCGATGCTGCCAAGCAGACCAACAATAAGCGCATAGATGACTCGTGCAGTTAAGCGGACTCGGCGGTGTACGCACATGGCGGGATTCCTGGG
>JBEBXX010000479.1:0-3212 GCA_040391435.1 Aureliella helgolandensis
AGAGTAGAGCGGTTGTCCCAACCGCTTCCCAAACATGTAGAGCGGTTTTCTCAACCGCTTCCCAAGTAGAAGAAAGCGGTTGGGACAACCGCTCTACACTGGACGCTGCCAATACAAAAACTCGCCTTGTTTCAGCTTCGCTTTATCTGGATTGTCAGCGATGTAGTGCTGCAAGTACTCGACTTGCTGCGAACTGCGGATGATGTGATCAAATGGTTCCGGTTGCCACAACTCGCCTCGTCTCTCGCTCCGCTGATTGATCACTCGCGCCGTATACCGCATCCAACCCTGGCCAACGACTTGCAAATCAAACCCTGCCCGGAACTGTACTAGTGCATGCACATGATTGGGCATTACGACAAACCTGTCCAAGTCGTAACGCTGAGCATCAAACAATCGGATAGCGTGGCCTACAATGTCAGCTAGCTGCGGCTGCCGCATCAAGCACTCCCCGTGGCATTCGTCTAGACAGCGGTGGAAGATTCGGTCGCTCAAATACCGGAACTCGCGTTGCTGCACTGCGCTCAGCCGCCCCCAAAGCTGCGCATGATTTTCGTGTCGTCGCCCAGCAACGGAACACGCCAGTTCGAGTGGCAGATTCAAGCGGAGCAGCCATTCTTCTAATTCGCGTCGCCAGCCCAGTAAGACCTCCGCTGGCAGCGAGTCGATAGTGCGAAAGGTGACGAAGATCGCTACGCCCGGTTGGAACCAGTGCGGCAGATTTCGCTCGCGGATCTGAATGTCTGCCTCGCGATCGAGCGAATGAAACACGATCGGCGGGTGGCTGTCACCTTGCGTATCCATAGCTGCAATTTATGAGCTGCAAATCGGAATTGCAAGCGCCTTTGTAGATCGGTTCTCCCAACCGATTCCGACCTTCTCATAATTCTTTTGAAAGCATTCTACGCAAGCATTCTTGCGAGTCCGTCTAAGGGATGCTTTCAAAATCTTTGCCAATGCGGCCAGACCTACCAATACTTACCCAAACCTCCATGGTGAATGCGTATCTGGAAATGGTTAGAAGCGGTTGGGACAACCGCTCTACAAACCTGGAAGCGGTTGGGACAACCGCTCTATAAACCTGGAAGCGGCTGGGACAGCCGCTCTACAATGGGGCTGGATCGGGGGCCGCTGGCGGTGAGATGCGCGGTTCTGCCGCCGAGAAGATCATCGGATAATTGAATAGTCAAACAATCGTCCGGCAAGCAATCAGGAAATTTGTCCGCCCACTCGATCAACACCACACACGACTGCTCGAAGAGCTCATCGATGCCTAGATCCCATACCTGGGCGTCGGACTCCAAGCGATAGAAGTCGAAGTGATGAATCGGGTAGGCTGAGTGGTAGGTGTGCTGCAGGACGTACGTTGGGCTGGTCACTTGGCCCGCCCCAGCCCCTAGATATTCCACGAAATAGCGGACCCACTGCGTCTTGCCAGCCCCTAAGCTGCCGATCAGCGCGATGGTCAGTGGCGGCTCGACGCTCCGCGCTATTTGCCGAGCCAACTCGGCGGTGGCTGCCAGCGTCGGCAGACCGCGCGTCAAAGCGGGGTAGGGCACGGCGCTAGCTTCCAGCAAGTGCCACTGGGGCGCCTACCGTCCACAGCTTGGGATCGCTCGCATCGCGATGGATATGCCGGTAGAGCGTGTCGCGCTCGACGGGCTGGCGGCCGGTTTCTTCGATCAGTTCGGCAATGCGCTGCGAGCTGAGTAGCTCCGGCGTAGTGGCCCCGGCATCGTGATAGATCAACTCATGTCGCACCGTCCCGTCAATATCGTCCGCACCGTAGTGCAGCGCTACCTGAGCGGTCTCGATCCCCAACATGATCCAGTAAGCTTTGATATGCGGCACATTGTCGAGCATCAGCCGCGCAACGGCCAGCGTTCTCAGATCGGCTAATGCCGACGGTTTCTTGAGGTCGGATAGCTCTGTATTGTCGGGATGAAAGGCGAGTGGAATGAAGGTCTGAAAGCCGCCTGTTTCATCTTGCAGCTCTCGCAGACGCAGCAAGTGATCGATGCGATGATAGGCTTGCTCCACATGCCCATAGAGCATGGTGCAGTTGCTGCGTATGCCCAATTGATGACTCGCCCGATGCACCTCAAACCACTTGTGAGCATCGGCCTTGTGCTCGCATAGCTGGTCCCGCACTTGAGGATGGAAAATTTCGGCTCCGCCGCCCGGCAGACTTCCCAAGCCGGCGTCGCGCATGTCGGCCAGCACTTCGCTCACCGACCATTTGGTGAGGAATTCAAACCATCCGATCTCGACCGGCGTCCAGGCCTTGAGGTGAATGGTGGGATAAGCTTGATGTAAAGTCTCGATTATGCCGCGATACCAGCTATAGGGCATTTTGTGGTGCAGCCCGCCGACGATATGCATCTCGGTGCAGCCGTTTTCGTAGGCCTCCGCACCGCGCGCCAGCACCTGCTCGGGTGTCATGGCGTAGCCCTTGGGACTGCGCAGATCGCTGCGAAACGCACAGAATCGACAGCGGTAGATGCAGACGTTGGTTGGATTGAGGTGCGTGTTGATATTGTAGTAAGCCACGTTGCCGTGCAATCGCTCGCGCACTAGGTTGGCCAGCTCGCCAATTTCCTGCAGTGGCACAGCCGGGTCGTACAACAACATTCCATCTTCTTGGTCCAGACGCTCGCCAGACTCGACCTTGTTGCGTATCCGCGCGAAATGTTGTTGCTGGAGGGTCGCATTCATGATTTTCTTTCCGCCGCAATTTCCGGGACTGGTGATCCCACTCATCATAACCGCACAAGCTGAAAAAGTTTAACCCTGTTTGGGCGGCGCGATAAAACATTGCCTAGCGGAAGTCGTTAAAGCGCGCCGGCAACGCGCAACGCGCCACACGTGAGTTGCGCGAATGGCGCGCGGCCCGCTGGGCAGGTCGTTTAACGAAAAAACGGCACGCTCTGCAGAGCGTGCCGTTTGAGTGAAGCAGCAGGGTGCCGGCCAGTTTATGGACGGCGCACTAGCCTGCCCTAGTACATGTCGTGGTCGCCACCGTGACCCTTGCCGGCCTTGTTATCTTTGGGCTTCTCAGCGATTAGCGCGTCGCTGGTCAGCAGCAGGGTCGACACACTGGCCGCATTGGCCAGAGCCGTGCGAGTCACCTTGGTGGGGTCGATTACGCCGGCCTTGACCAGATCTTCGTAGACGTCGGTCAGCGCGTTGTAACCCATATTCCCCTTTTGCTC
>JBEBXX010000480.1:0-3209 GCA_040391435.1 Aureliella helgolandensis
AACCTGGCCAGCAGTCATCCCGGCCAGCGCGATCGACTGCTGGACGATTTACTGGCTTGGCAGCGCGCAGTCGGCGCACCCATTCCTAATCAACCCAATCCGAACTACGCCCCAGCCAACTAAGGCGTTGCTTCCCATGGCATGGATCGTCGACGGTGGATTGATTGAGTGGGCGAGTTGGGCAGTGCCGTCGCCTGCGCGGGCCGCGACTGTTGAATTGGCCAGGATGCAGATTAGGGAGCGCAGATTTTCTAACCAGCTATCTTTTAACCAGAAGCCCGCGGCTATCGAATTGGCGAGGAACGTGGTGCAATGCTGCCGCGTGCGTTGGGGGATTGGACCACAAGCTGTTACTAACTCGGCAAACCGCGCAGGCTGGCGGTGCGGAGTTCCAAAATCGCGCATACTTAGCGTGTCGCTCAGCCCAGCGTATTGCTCAGATCCGCTCAGACCAGACCAGACCAGACCAGACCAGGAGGCTCCACTCATGCACAAAGAGATCCTACGTATCGTTCGCAATGTACCTCAACACTGGGTCGGCGACGGCTTTCCGGTGCGGAGCTTGTTCTCGTATTCGCAGGGGGATGAGTTCGATCCGTTCCTGCTGCTGGACTACGCGGGGCCTTACGAATTTTCGCCAAACGAGGCTCAGCGCGGCGTAGGCGAGCACCCGCATCGCGGCTTCGAGACGGTGACGATCCTCTATTCGGGAGAGCTGGAGCATGGTGATTCCACGGGCAGCCATGGCAGAATCGGCCCCGGGGACGTGCAGTGGATGACTGCCGCTGCGGGGATCGTCCACGAGGAGTATCACAGCGAGCGCTTCGCCCGCGAAGGCGGTACTCTCGAGATGATTCAACTGTGGGTCAACTTGCCGGCCGCAGCCAAGACGTCACCGCCCAAATACCAAGATCTGTTGGCAGAGAAATTCCCCAGCGTGAGTTTGGACAACGAAGCTGGTACGGCGCGCGTTATCGCCGGCGAATTGGCTGGCAAGCAAGGACCAGCGGCGACGTTCACTCCGATCAACGTGTGGGACTTGCAACTCCGCGAACTCGGCAGCACAAGGTTAACTATCCCCAGCGGGCACACCTGCCTGTTGGTCGTTCAGTCGGGAAACGTGCGCGTCAATGGACAGGCGGCACAGGGCGTTGAACTGGTGGTGTTGGAGCGCGGCGGAACAATCGTTCAGCTCGACGCCGAAAGTGCATCGCGCGTGCTTGCACTGACCGGCGAACCGATCGGTGAACCAGTCGTCGGACAGGGCCCCTTCGTCATGAACACACGCGAAGAGATCCAGCAGGCGATTCAAGATTACCGCGCGGGAAAGATGGGACAGCTAGCTCGATAACTGGCTCGACAACTGGCCTACGCGAGGCTGTGCCCGAAGCTACGCGCGAATTGAATGGGCAACAATTCACTGCTGGAAATCAACTTGCATGGGGCAGCAGCGAACGAGCATGAACTTGGCGTCTGGCGTAGCGATGGCGACTACTTGTCCAACGCCCAGGCCGTCTGCGGCGGCGGGCGTCAGAGGGCGAAGGCGGCTGACCCAAGCTTCGGCGGTCAAGTCTTGGCTGGGGACGACATACAATCGCGGCGATGCGCGGTAGGCTTGGTTGGAAGTGATCCACAGCGACTGCTCGTCCAGTACGGCGACCACCAGAGAAAATCGAGAGGCATAGTCAGCCAAGGCGCGGCGCAGTGGACGCGCATTGGTCAGCACCAGAGCCGTCGTCTGGGGGCCAAGGCCAATGCCGGCCAAACTGGGCCAATCCACCCACGCCTGCAGCCTCGCCTCGCGACAAATGCTCGGTAGGATCTGCGCCACGGGACGAGCTTCCGCCTGTACTTGCTGCAACACAAAATCCAGCTCGTCAAGGTCCGCGGCCGCGACCAGGCGCGAGGAATGCCGCTTGGGATCGAAGCCGGGCCAAGTCGCGGGCAATCCAGCCGCATGGCGCCAGCCCTCGAGCAAATGCACAGCAGCCGACCAGATCCGAGGGTCGACCGCCCCACCGGAAGCCGTTTGAGGACGCAGCAATTTCCCTTGCTCGATCCTCCACACGATGGCTTCGGCGGGCTGTGCCTCGGGTAGTTCGGCCTGCAGATCGTCCGCTGCAGCCGGCGCGGGCTGCGGTGGAGCGGCTGATTCATCTTCAGGGGCTGGTTGCTCGTTAAAGGTTAGCTCATCTGCTGACTCAAAGCTATCCTCCGAAGGCTGAGGACTCGCGGGAGCCGGGAGCTCCGGCGCAACGTCGGTTTCATCCGTCAACTCAGGCTCTTCAGCGGGCTGCGACTGGTTATTAGCCGCCAGGTCAGTCACTAGCTCCGGGAACAACTGGGAGAGGGCTTCTAGCAGCCACGCTTCTTGCGCACCATCCACGAGGCCAGCTAGCGAGATGTCCGGCGGCAGATGCTCCTGCATTGCGGCACCAGGCGCGACCAGTTCTAAAATGCGGTTGTCGCGCGGCACACCCTGCAAGCCCAGCGGCGTGCCGATCTGATCGATCAAGCTGCCTAGAGTGGCCGATTTAACCATGCTCAGGCCGATGGATTGATTGCGGTCGATGCCCGCCGCGGTCAACGAGTCGAGATCTACCACCGTTGGGATACCGCTCAGGTTCGACCACAAGCTGGCGAACTGCGACAGCGGCAGTTCGCCGATGACCAAGGCCGGGATCACGACCTGCGATTGGGCTTGTAGGTCGATCGCGGGCATTTCGAGCGATTCGGCAGACGAGGTCAAACCGAGATCTTCGGCCGTGACAGGGGCTTCCGAGAGGATCTCCATCGCATCGGAAAATTGAGGTTGAATCTCGTACTGCAGCATTTGACCGAAGGCTTGCAGCTTCTTCGGTAACTCCGCCGCAGCAGGCCCCGCGAGAGTCTCGTCAGTTGGCATGTCAACTGCATCGCTACTAGATGGAGCGGCTAAATCAATCGCCGCCTCAGCGGGATTCGCTGCAGCATTCACAGTAGCATTCGCAGCTAGGTTAGCGGCCGCGTTGGGACCTGCAATGCTGCCGCCGGCGACAGGGGGTAGCGCGTCGACGGCAGCGTCTAACTCGTTCGGTGCAGTGCCGCTGGAGTCCGCCGAGGACAAACCGCCGCCATGTTCCGTTGTCAGGCCGATGGGAGTTGCTGCATTCTCACCGGACTCGCTTGACGCGCCCGTCTGGGCGGCTTGTTGGGCCGGGTCGGTAACA
>JBEBXX010000481.1:0-3204 GCA_040391435.1 Aureliella helgolandensis
CCGCTCGTGCACGTCAGCCGCTCGTGCTCGACGAACGTCCATAGATCGCGTCGATGATGCGGGCTACCTGGAGACAGCGTTCCACGTCGCGGTCATACCCGCTGCCCGCGTGCAGACGACCGACCCAGTGCTGTAGGGCGCGGCCGCCCCAGTCATCGGGCGGCACCGCCAGTGGTCGGCGGTTGGTCCCTTGGTGGTGTTCCACGGCGAAATCATAGAACGAACCATCGACGTTCTGCAGGACCGCGGAACCGCGGCTGCCGTGAAACCCCGCGCGGATCACGGCATCACATCCCATCGAAGCGTTCCAGGAACATGCGAGGCGGACATGAATGCGGTCAGCCAACCGCCACTGAGCAAATCCCGTGTCTTCGATTTGCTGTTCTGGATTCGGCAGTGGATTGCCTTGACGGTACAAGTGGCTCACGATCTGGTCGGCGGGCAGGTCGCCGGTAGCCCACAGGGCGAGATCGATCAGATGGGTTGCCAGGTCGATCACACAGCCACCGCCGCTTTGTGCGGGGTCCAGCGCCCACGATTTGTTCGGCCCATAAGCGTTGTGAAAGACGAGGTCGATGGCCACCAGCGTCCCTAACTCGCCGCTTCGCACCATTTGCTGGAGTTGGTCCATGCCACTGACGTAGCGATAGCAGTAATCGACAGCCAACAACACATCAGCAGCGCTGGCGCTGGCGATCAGCTGCGCGGCTTGATCAGCCGTCCGGGTCAGCGGTTTCTGGCAAAAAACGGCCACTCCGGCGCGAACTGCCTCGAGCACTTGATCGAAGTGTTGACCGCTCGGCGTCGCGATCACCACACCGTCGAGCGACTGAGCCAACAGCGATGGCAGGCCCTCGCAGCGAACGGCGTCGGGGCAGACTTGTATCGCCGCATCGCAGGCGGCGTCGGCAGGATCCGAAACCGCAGCGATCTCCACCTGCGGATGGTCGCTGACCGCTTGCAGCCGGTTCAGTCCGATCCAACCGAGGCCAAGAAAGCCGAGGCGAACCGGCTGGGAGGTCGACCGTGATCGTCGCCCTTCGGCTTTGCGCAGATCGGCCGTTCGGGTTGCTGCGGCAAGTGTGTCGTGGTCGAGCGGATCTGTAGCCACTGCGGCTCCTGAGGTGCGAAAGGCAAGGAAAGGAAGGTCATCGGACAGTCACCACCATACGGCGGCCGATTGCGCAAATGTTTGATCAGCCGCGGGAATGATCTGCTTGCTGATGCCGCGACCACTCGGCACGGACCAACTGCAGCGGCGGCCGGAAACCTCGGATTGCTTCTTCATCAAGCGCCGGCTGGTGGATTAGCAAGCAAAGGCTCCGCTCGTGCGCGAGAAACGCACGATCGTGGTCGTTCCCTGTGCGGCAACGGGCGGACGCGACTCGCTCGCGGCGAGGGGAAGAAAAAGCTGCTCCACCCGCACCATCAACGTGCTTTTTCTCATCGCGAATCCGCTCGATGGTACCTAATACTACAGCGCAATTGAGTCCCAGTCTAAATGGACGCTTCTGAGGGGGCGAGTGCCAGTTACTGACTGCCAGGCTTAGTCCACCTATGTAAAGCGGCCTGGGATTGCGTTGAAACAATTGCGGAAAGTCGCATACTTGCACGCCAAGACAATAATTGAGCGCTTAGCGAACTGCTATTCGCTGGCAATCGGTCGTAACAACCGCAGTTGCGGTGGGCGAGACGCCATCTAGTCCGAATCCCAATGACAACGGTGCACCGTGGCAAGATCAATTCCCATTTCTTGAAGTTTTGCAACACGGGTCTTAGTGTGGCTTTTTCGTGCTCGACGATTTCGTCTTTGGTAATACTGGATTTTGTACGCGGTGTTGGAGATTAATTCCTCGGCTGCCTCGGGGGGCAGCCACCACGACTGAACCACTGCCGAAGTTGCTTGGCGAACTTGGCTGATGGTAAGTTCGGGATATTCTCCAAGCAATGCCTGTCTTTCACGTGCGAGAAACAGGAGCGACACAGCGCTAAGAATCAAATGACGCATCAAGCCAGGATAGCCGCGTCCCTCGAAGTGATCCAGACCTACGTACTTTTTGTCATCCTCAAAACATCGCTCTACTCGCCATCGCGAAAACGCAGCCTTGAGGAGAGTTTCGACGCTTGTCGTCGTCGAGGCGTTGGAAATGAATAGCTTGACCTCATCAGTCATGACATCACGAACAATCAGTAAATGATGTGCCTTTGATGGCAGCTTCTGCGAGTTCTGCGGATAGACAATCGCATGCTTGACTTCAACTACCTTCGGGCCCTTCTGTGTGTCCTTCAAGTGCCAACGCGTCCACTTTTGGCTGGCGAGTGCAGGATCATTGTCTACATACTCACCCAGTGTCATCGCTTTCGGACTACCAGAGACCAGCCGCGGCGTCTTTAGTCGACCACCGTTCTTTGTGTAAGGCCGACTGGTCGTCCTTGGGGCGCCAGCCCATACCATATGCCGACGATGTGTTTCTCCGATATATGTTTGATTATTGTCTTGCAAAGCGTCTAGGAAAGCGGGCTTGGATGTGTACCATTCATCAAACGTGAGCCAGTCGAAATGCAAGCCGTTGCTCAGGGCACGCTTGTAAAGTCCCAGTGCAATCTCTGACTTCGGCCGATACGCAATGTCGTCCGGAATCTTGGCCGCACGGCATCGCTCGCGATCATCAGACCAGCTCTCCGGCAGGAACAAGTCTCCATCCACCAGGCAATGGAAGTCACCTGATGCAAAGCTCAGGTGAACCGTAACATTGCAGTTTTCGTGTTTGCCGATAGCGCCACAATGCTGCCGCTGAACTCCCGGAGTTTTCACGCCCTTCTTGACAAAACTTGTTTCGTCAATGATCCCGATGTTCATCGAACCGCTGTGCTCGACCGCAATGATTTTCGCGATCTGATCCCGCATCGCATAGTGATTCCATTCGTAATTAGCCAGAAACTCTTGCAATGTGCGTGGGGCTACTCTACCGTTTAAGGCGATTTGCTCGACGTTCTTTCGCTCTAACTCGGTGAGTTGCCCTTCCACGTATGTACCGATGTGAGTGCTCACATGGTCGCACCCACAGCCTGAAAATCGCTTCAAGAACTGCCCCAAAGCTGTGCGTAAACCAACGATAGCACCCGCGTCCATGCGACACCTCCCAGACTACCTTGAGCCCCAAGTGCCTTTAGTGTCACCATTTCGCCCGTCTTCGCCAAGCC
>JBEBXX010000482.1:0-3190 GCA_040391435.1 Aureliella helgolandensis
GGCCATTCGATCCGTGGTGAGCTACATGCCGCAACGATTCGGCTTGTATGAGGACCTAACCGTGGCCGAAAATTTGACGCTGTATGCCGATCTACAAGCAGTCGTGGGGCCACAGCGCGAACAGACCATCGCTCGGCTCCTGCAGTTCACCGCATTAGCTCCCTTTATCGATCGACTGGCCGGGAAACTATCGGGAGGCATGAAGCAGAAGCTCGGCCTAGCCTGTTGTCTCATCCAAAAACCGCAGCTATTGCTGCTGGATGAACCGAGCGTGGGAGTGGATCCAATCTCGCGGCGGGAGCTTTGGAGCTTGGTCTACGAACTGGTCGAGCAAGGCATCGCGGTGGTGTGGAGTACCGCCTATCTGGACGAGGCGCAGCGGTGTGGGGTCGTGCTGGCTCTAGATCGCGGAAAAATGCTCTTCAATGGTCCGCCCGAAAAATTAACCGAAAGCATGCGGGGCCGAAGCTTTTTAGTACGCGGTGCCCAGCGAAAGCGCCGCGTATTGGCATCGGCCATGAAACTGCCCGAAGTGATGGATGGCGTGATCCAAGGCAGCAGCGTGCGTCTGGTAATGCATGGCACCGCTGCCCCACCGTTGGCCAGTCAGTTGGGGGCACCCGAGACGCATATCGAAGCTACCCCGCCGCGCTTTGAGGACGCCTTTGTCGATATGCTCAGCGGCAAGAGCTCGTCCAGTGTTCTCGAGGGCAGTGCTCTCGAGGGCAGTGTTCTCGAGGGCAGTGTTCTCGGGGACGAGGCTCCGCTCGACACACAGTGGCTGGTCGAGGCCCAATCGCTGACCAAACGCTTCGGCGACTTTACGGCAGCCAAAGACATTACGTTTCGCATAGGTCGCGGCGAAATATTCGGTCTGCTCGGGCCGAATGGAGCTGGGAAATCGACGACATTCAAAATGCTGTGTGGCCTGCTGGCTCCAACCTCCGGCTTGGCTCGAGTGGCTGGTTACGATCTCTACCGTTCAGGCGGAGTGGCCCGCGCTAAGCTAGGTTACATGGCACAAAAGTTTTCGCTGTACGGCGATCTGAGCTGCCTACAAAACCTCAAGTTTTTTTCTGGTGTGTATGGCTTGTCCGGCCGCAGGCAGCGCGCGACGATCGAGCATATGGTCGATCGGTTCAAGCTGCAGCCATTTATGGCGACCAATGCCAAGGAGCTGCCCCTGGGGTTTAAGCAGCGGTTGGCGCTGGCCTGTGCCGTCCTGCACGATCCGCTGGTATTGTTTCTGGACGAACCAACCAGCGGCGTTGATCCACTGACGCGTCGCGAGTTCTGGTCGCATATCAACGCCATGGTAGAGCGCGGCGTGACAGTCCTGGTAACAACGCACTTTTTGGACGAAGCCGAATATTGCGATCGCATCGCGCTGATCTATATGGGGCAAGTCATCGCCAGCGGTTCACCCGATGAGCTGAAGCACAAAACTCGCTCTGCAACTATGACAGAACCCAGTCTCGAGGATGCTTTCATCAGCTTGGTCGAGGATTGGGATAAGGTGCGAAGCGAGCCATGAGCCGTGCCACTTCAGCTAGCCCTATCAATGTCCGACGGCTGGTCGCCTTGATTCGCAAGGAATCGTACCAGATCACCCGCGATCCCAGCACCTTTCTGATCGCCGGCGTATTGCCGCTGCTGCTCCTGCTGATTTTCGGAAGCGGTGTCTCGCTGGACCTGCTGCGGGTACCGGTGGCAGTGGTGGTCGAGCAGGCGTCGCCCGAAGCCATCAGCCTGTGCGAGTCGTATCGCAACTCGCGTTATTTTTCAGTTCGCGTAGCTCGGCATCGAGGCGAGGTCCAAAGCGCACTGCTGGCAGGCAGCGTCTACGGTATTCTAGTTATTCCTGCCGACTTTTCTCAGCAACTCGGCCGTGGCGAGATGGCACCGGTAGAACTGCTGGTCGATGGCAGCGATCCCAACACTGCAGGCTTAGTTCAAGGCTATGCTCAGGGCGTATGGCAAAACTGGCGCAGGCAAGAGTTGTTGTCCGCGGCCACCTGGACCGCCGGCCGCACTGGCCGCGCTGGTCTGGGCGGGATAACTGTCGAGCCTCGTTTTTGGTTTAATGAAAACTTGAACAGCCGCCAAGCTCTACTGCCAGGCGCTGTGGCTGTTATCTTGACGATCATTGGAGTGCTGCTGACCGCCTTGGTCGTGGCCCGCGAGTGGGAGCGTGGCACAATGGAAGCGATGTTAGCCACGCCTACAACTCGCCTGGAGTTTCTAATCGGCAAAATCATCCCCTATCTAACACTAGGAATGGTAGCCATGGTGTTATCGACGAGCCTAACTGTGTGGCTCTTCCAGGTCCCGTTTCGGGGATCGATCGCTGCGTTGTTCATTCTGTCGCTCGGCTACTTGTCGACAATGCTTATGCTGGGGCTGTTAATATCGACTTTAACCAAGAATCAGTTTGTGGCCTGTCAGGCCGCCTTGATAGTCGGATTCCTACCCGCCTTCGAGCTGTCTGGGTTGCTGTTTGAAATCGATGCGATGCCGGCACCTATTCGATTGCTGACGCGCATCTTGCCACCTCGCTACTTCGTGTCGGGCTTGCAGACGATCTTTTTAGCTGGCGATGTTTCTAGCGTGCTCGTCCCCAACGCAACTATTCTGTTTTGCTTTGCGGTATTCTTTTTCGTGCTCCTATTTCGCTCTACTCAATCACGGTTGGAGTAGAGTCATGTTCGTACGCATCTGGGTCTTGATCGTCAAGGAGTTTTTCGCCATTTGGCGCGACCCGAAGGGTCGAGTGATTCTCATCGTGCCGCCGATCGTGCAGATGTTGATCTTCAGTTTCGCGGCCACGCAGGAGGTCAAGAATGTGCCCATCGCCATCTTGAACAAAGACGGTGGGGTTTATGCCCGCGATTTGGCTGCGCGAGTGGCCGGGTCGCCCAACTTTTCACGTGTGACCTACTTGCACAGTGACGCTCAAGCGGCCGCATGGATCGACTCGCAGCGTGCGCTGTTAATCGTCCACGTCGATGCGGGATTTTCCAGGCGGGTTGCCGTGGGGGAGCCGGCCGCAGTGCAGTTGCTGCTAGATGGCCGCCGCGCCAACGCAGCAAGCTTAGTGGCTGGATACGCCACTGAAATTGTCTCGCGGTACGTAGGCGAACTGGGGGGCGTGCAGGGTGTGGTAGCACCTGGTCGCAGTTTCGTAACGCGT
>JBEBXX010000483.1:0-3174 GCA_040391435.1 Aureliella helgolandensis
GGTTTGCCCGAGCACATGTGCTTGGCAAACATGAAGAAGAACTCGTTCGTGCTCGCCAACATGCGCCAGATTCTCGACTCGCTAACGCGCGGCCTGGACCTAGATATTTTGGCGCGCGGCTACGGCGAGGAGGGGCGCGGAGTAACGGTCAGCTATCAAGTTCAGTCGCCCGTGCTGGGAGCTGTTCTGCCGAACAATTCGCCCGGCGTGCACACGCTGTGGCTACCGGCCGTTGCCCTGCAGATCGGCTTGCTGCTCAAGCCTGGCAGCCAGGAGCCGTGGACCCCCTATCGCATGATCGCTGCTTTCATCGCAGCCGGTCTGCCCGCCGAAGCCTTTGGGTTGTATCCCGGTGGCCACGAAGTCGGCAATACGCTCTTGGCGCGCTGCCGTCGGGCGATGATCTTTGGCAGTGCTCAGACAGTCGAAAAATACGCGGGCGACCCGCGCGTGCAACCGCACGGACCGGGCTTTTCCAAGATCCTTATCGGCGACGACGTCGTCGATCGCTGGGAGGACTACTTGGATTTGATGGTTGAGAGCATCTTTTCAAATTCTGGCCGCAGTTGCATCAACTGTTCGAGCATCTGGGCATCGCGTCATACCGAAGCCATTGCCCAGGCGTTGGCCGAGCGGCTGGGGCCCGTTGGCGTCTTGCCCCCGACCGATCCACAAGCGGGCTTGGCCGCCTTTACCAACGCAGCCATGGCTACTGGCACGTGGGCCATGGTCGAGCAGGACCTAGCCGAAGCGGGCGTCACCGACTCGACCGCTGGCTTTGGCCCGCGGTTGATTGAGAAGGAACGCTGTGCCTATTTGCGGCCGGTGATCGTGCATGCCGACAGCCCACAGCGAGCGGTTGTGTCCAAGGAGTACATGTTCCCATTTACCAGCGTGGTCAAGTGCCCTCAGTCGCAGTTTCTCAAGAAGATCGGTTCGACCCTGATCTGCACCGCGCTGACTGCCGACGAGCAACTGTTGAGCGGCCTGACCGAGAGCACCGACATCGACCGTTTGAACGTCGGTGCCATCCCTACCAACCGCTTGAACTGGCTGCAGCCCCACGAAGGCAATTTGACCGAGTTTCTTTTTCGTTCGAGAGCCTATCAGCTAGCCCCGCTGGCGTAGCTCGCACCCTCCGGTCGGCGCTAAACTACTGGCTGCGCGATGCGGAATCAACTTTACGGAGGTCTTGAAATCCAAACAGAGACCTGCGTGTGCACCCCAGCATGACAGAATTTCACAAAAAAAATGTGACGACATCACTAGCTTCGATGAATTGGAATTTTACCCGAGCGCACTCCGTTAATGACATAAAAGGTGCCGGCCGCTAACGCCGCCAGCCAGGCGACCACTTTGATGCGTGCCCAAGTTATCCAGGGGGGACTGGGGGGAGGCTGTTTAAAATAGCTGTCACCAACCCATCGCACACGCTTGAGAAGATACTCAGCAGGCGTCTTGCCAGACGTCTGACGAGTACACAGGACCTGTATCTCTTTCACCGCCGCTGGTGTGCACTTCACCTGCTTGAGGAGACGAAAACTCCCAACTCCCGACTCGTCGATCGATACAAAAATTTCATCCTGCTTGCGTTCAACTAGCAGGGTTCCTGTGGCTATGGAAAGCGGTTGGAACTCGAAGTTTTGCTTGCGAGCGTCCGTATGATTGGCGGTCCAACCCAGGGCACTCTTAAACTGCTTGCTGGCGACGTAGGCGATCGCCATAACGGGTGCATTGGGGTCCTCCGTCACGACACGGATTAATAAGCCTTGGACCGAGGCTCCTTTAGGCGGGGGTAACTTTCGGCATTCAAACTCGAGCTCGAAGAGGAAGTGATCTTGCGATGTAGCCTTTAGAATGAATCCCAGGCTTTGATTTTTCTTGCTCGATTCCGTGGACTGCGTGATCAGTATTCCATTCGCGCCAAATTCCAGTTGATCCGAACTACCGTCTGCTGGCAGTAGGAACTCCAATTGTGGATTGTCACGCACGCTTGCGTCGAGTGTGATATCGGTGATCTCCGCCGACTGAGACGGAACAGCCAATCCACAGTTGAACAGCAACAGCACCGCGCAACCGGTAGCCCACAAATTTCTCAAGCCTACAGCCGATTTATTAGTAGAACAATTTTGCATTAGTCTTTGTCAGCGAAGTTGTGTATCAAGAACTTCTCCACCCCCAATCGTTCCTAGTTGTCCCCAAACCCCATAGGGGCTTGGCTCTCCAGAAGTTCCCAGTGGCGCAGGCGTTGCTAAATCACCATTGTCGATCTCGGCCGATATCACATGTACGGAAGCATCGACGTAGACGACAATCACCCGCCCGCTGTGATACGACCCGGCGGTAAAGTGACCATTGACGAGGTCGTACGACGAGCGATTGGAAGCGTTAGAATCATTGGGAGCCAAAATCGTATTAAATGCGGTGTAGACTGGCGCACCGTCCGTCCAACGCATGCCTCGGCCATAAATTGGCGGTGGTGGAAGTGGCAGTGAGGGAATGAAGTCTTGCTCTGGATGCTTCGAGGTAATCTTGGATGGTTGATTCAATTGTTCTTCCGTAAACCACCCTGAGATTGGTGCACCAATTTTCAGCTCAGACAACGCGAGAGTATTGGATGTTCCATCGAGTACCTCCGATAACCGCTTCCAAGCTAGCGATTGAAACATGCCACGCGTTGTGCCGTAGGCTACGTCTAGCACATTGTCGCCGACACAAAACGCGTAGGAGGTTCGCCCAATACCTTGGGCCTCAGGGCGCATTGGATCGTCGGGACAAAGGAAGTGAGGCACCTGTGCCAACCACGGCTGATAGGTTCCATCTAAGGTTTCGCCTGGAAATGGCCCGCCGGGTGCGACAACTCCTTGCGGCGTGCTCTCACCGGCATTGATAATGTTCGCCAATGGGTTTTGTTCCATGAATGGCAGCAAGGCGATCAATGCACTGCGGCGCTCATGGTTGCCCGCCAGTGAACTGCTAAAACCCGCTGTACCTCCCCGCAACGCAGGAAACGCGCGGTATGTAGACTCGTAGGTCATCAACGCAATCCCCAGTTGCCGTATGTTGTTCGAACATTGGATGCGGCGGGCTGCATCGCGTGCGGCCTGAATCGCCGGCAATAGTAACCCCACCAACACGCCAATGATCGATATTACCACGAGCAATTCTACTAGG
>JBEBXX010000484.1:0-3172 GCA_040391435.1 Aureliella helgolandensis
CGTCGCCCCAGCAGCATGCCTGCCGAGAACGCAGCTAAGAACGCAGCCGAGAACGCAGCGAAGACCTCTGCTGAAGCCCCAGCTAACGCGGCTGGGGATGTCACTAGCGATGCCTCTGACAGCTCAACCGCCGCGACTACTGGCGACTCGGCAGAGAAGCCGCCGCGACCCGAGCAAGTCGAGCAAGCCAAGTTTGAGTCGCTGGAAATCACCATGCCGGGACCACCGCGTGCGTCCTTTGACCCAATTGCTGATGTGGCCGGCGAACTGTCGCTAGGGGGACTTGGCATCGCCTTCGAAGTCCGGCCAACCATCAGCTCCGTCGATCCGACTCACTGGCAACCCGACGACGCGCTGCGCGTCGGCGATGAACTGCTGCAGATCCAGTGGCAGGTCTCGCCGGAGACCAAGCAGGCTTTAGGCAAGCAATTCAGGCCGCAAGCCTTCGAGACTTTTACCTTGGGCAGCAATTTCACTGTGGCCACGCTGTACGACATGCTGCAAAGCTTGCCGGTCGACTCGAAGATCAAGTGCTGGGTGCAGCGCAACGGCAAGACCGTTGAGGCTGTGGCCAAGCTGGAATATGCGCAGGACTGGTTCTGGCATCAGCGCGGTATCGGGCTCTCCCCAATGATGAATATGCATCAAACCGATTCTGTAGCTACGGCTCTCAACCTGGGACTGTGGGAGACAACTCGGCGATTCAACGATGTGCTCGATTTCCTGCGACTGCTGGTCACGGGAAAAATTGGGGCGAAGGGGGTCGGGGGACCAATTGCAATTGCCGAGGCGGCTGGCTCGGAGGCCAGTTTTGGTGTATCGCGGCTGTTGTTGTTCTTGACCTTGCTGAGCGCCAACTTGGCCATTTTGAATTTCCTGCCCATCCCTGCTCTGGATGGTGGTCACATGGTCTTCTTAATAGCTGAGGCGATTCGCGGCAAGCCGCTCAACGAAGCTTTGCAAGTGCGGCTGACGATGCTGGGTGTGCTGGGTCTGCTGAGTCTCATGGCGTTTGTGATCGTCAAGGATATTATGCGGCTGATGACCTAGCGTATTTCCTCCCCCGACTCTTGGCAGGCTGCGATGCAGCGCGGAGGCTGGTCTGCGTTACAATGTCGGAGAGCATTCTTTTGAGAGTGGACGGAGGCAGTCTCCGTCCATTGCAACGACTTAATACAATAGCGAAACAACAATGGCTGGATTGGCTGGTAGCAAAGCGGTGGTAGTGGGTGGCGGCACGGGCATTGGCCAGGCGATAGCGCGGGCACTAGCTGCGGCTGGTGCGGAGGTGGCTATCGGCGGCAGGCGGGCTGAGCCGCTCAGCGAGACGGCTCAGGGGACGTCGATAAAGACGCACACCATCGACGTGGCTTGTCGCGAGAGCACCACCACCTTCTTCGCCTGGGCCGCGAAGGAATTGGGGCAGATCGACATCCTGGTCAACGCGGCCGGAGTGAATATCCGGCTGCGCACCATGGCGGAGATGGTTCCGGAGGATTGGGATAAAGTCATGTCGATCAATGCCACCGGAGCGTATAATTGCATGCAAGCCGTGCTCCCGGCCATGCGCGCGCGTCGCTCCGGCACGATTATCAACATCTCGTCCATCGCTGGAAAGCGGGCCATTGCGCTGGGGGGCGTCGCCTACGCGGCCAGCAAGTTCGCGATGACCGCCTTGGGGACTTGCGTGAGCAACGAAGTCGCGCCGGACGGCGTCCGAGTGACCAACCTTTATCCAGGCGAAGTCAACACGCCCATCTTAGCCAATCGCGCCGTGCCGGTCGATGAAGCTCACAAGCAGCGCATTTTGCAGCCGGAGCACGTGGCCGATTTGGTGCTGGCGGTGCTGGCTCTACCCCCGACGGCGCACGTGCCGGAAATCGTGATCAAACCACTTTCACAAGGCTGGTACTAGTGCCGGTTCGCAATCTGCAAATTTTAGTCGTGCTGATGGTCGTCTGCTTGGCATGTTACGTCCAAGCGGAGCGGCTCAAGTATGCGGGCAAGATTGGTTCGGCCATCATCAAAATTAAGGATCACTACGTCGACGAAATCGATCCGCAGGATCTGTATATGGCCGCCATGAAAGGCATGGTCAGCGAGCTGGATCAGTTTTCAGAGTTCATTCCACCGACGAAATACGCTGAATTCCAGACCTTTATCGAGCAGCAGTTTGGCGGCTTGGGAATTTTGGTAGAGGGTCCACCCGCGGCCCCGCAGTTAACCGTAGTCGCTCCGATCCCCGGCACGCCAGCTTTCAAAGCCGGGCTGCTGCCGGGCGATGTGATCTTGCGGATAGGCGACCGCTCAACGGAAGGTTTGCTAGCCACCGATGCTACCGGCCTGATGCGCGGCCCGGTCGGCCAACCCGTCACGCTCCAAGTCCGGCGGCAGGGATTAGCACAGCCGCTGACCGTGAGCATTCGCCGCGCGGACATCCAAGTCGACTCGGTCTACGGCGATCGCATTCGCAACGATTCCAGTTGGGATTATTTCCTAGAGGAGGATTCGCGGATCGCTTACATTCGCGTGACGCTGTTCGGTGAGAAGACGGTCAGCGAGTTCGCCAAGGCGCTCGCCAGTATCAAGGGTTCGGCCCAAGGCGTGATTCTGGATCTGCGTTTCAATCCCGGCGGCATCCTGCCGTCGGCAGTTGAGATGTGCGATATGCTGCTCGACCATGGCACGGTGGTGAGCACGCGCGGGCGCAACGATCGATATTTGCGCGAGTTCACGGCGGACTCCGGCGTGGCGCTCGATTTGAATATTCCCATGGTCGTGATGGTCAACGATCACTCGGCTTCGGCCAGCGAGATCATGGCGGGTTGTCTGCAGGACCTGGGGCGGGCCACGGTTGTTGGCGAACGTTCCTATGGCAAGGGGACCGTGCAGCAAGTATTCCCACTGGAGAACGATCAGACCGCGCTGAAGTTCACAACGGCGCGGTTCTATCGCCCCAGTGGCAAGAACATCCACCGCGGCCCCGAGATGACGCCGGCCGACGAGTGGGGTGTTCAGCCGCAGCCCGAGCTGACGCGTCCGCTGAGCGATTTGGAGGAGCTGTATTTGCATGTGCGCTGGCGGCATCGCGGCGACCCGCGGCTGATGTCCGACGCCGAGCGTCCGCCTGCCCCCCCCTTGGCCGGTGATCCGCAGTTGAAGTTGGCGGTCG
>JBEBXX010000485.1:0-3168 GCA_040391435.1 Aureliella helgolandensis
GACTGGACTGGACTGGACTGGACTGGACTGGACTGGACTGGACTGGACTGGACTGAACTGAACTGAGCTGGAAGACACTTCAGCAGTTGCATAAGTTATCCAAGCATTTCGGCAATGGCCTCTTTGGCAGCCGCTACAGCTTCGGGAATCTTGTCGGGGAATTTGCCGCCGGCCTGTGCCAAATCGGCCTTGCCACCTCCACCACCGCCGACGATCGGAGCCACCTTCCCGATCCACTGCGAGGCGCTCAAGCCGCGATCTTGCAGGGCTTTGCTGATCCCAGCCACCAACAAAACTTTGTCCTCGCCGACCTTATTGGCGAACAACACGGCCGTCGGCTGGCTACTCTTTTGTCGGATTTGATCAATCCACTGGCGCATTAAATTCGGAGTTGCGCCGGGTGTTTCAGCTATCACCACGGACACATCGCCGATGGATGCCGCCCCTTGCAACAGGCTCTCAGCCGAAACGCTTCCGCTGGCCGCCAGCGCCGAGACCTGCTGCGCGAGCCTGGCTTTTTCGTCTTGCAAAGCGGCGATGCGGGCAGGGATCTCCTCGGTGGCTACGCTCAACATGCGGGCTGCTTCGCGGAGCACGGCGCGCTGGGCCAAATAGCCCACGGCTTCGGCCTTGGCCGGCTTAACGGGCTCCTCCGGTGCCGCACCACTGCCGGCCAGTTGCTTCTTCAGACTGCGAATCTCACCGATCAGCCCGGCGACCTGGCTGGGTACCTGGCCAGCTTCGCAAGCGAGCGATTTGGCGGTCGCGCTGAGCAGAGTTTGCACCTGCTGGCGGTGCGCTTTGGCGCGCTCTCCGGTGTAGGCCACAACGCGCCGCGTCCCGGCCGAAACGCTCTCTTCAGCGATCACCTCAAACTGCTCAACCTGACTCGTGTTGTTCAGGTGCGTGCCACCGCAGAGTTCCTTGGAGAATTCCCCCATGCTGACCATGCGTACAGGATCGGGATACTTTTCACCAAACAACATCATCGCGCCGGCTTGGCGAGCTTCGGCCAGTGGTACGGTCTGCCATGAAATGGGGGCGGCCCGCTGTACCTTTTCTGCCACGATGGTTTCGATCTCGCGGATCTGATCGTCGCTCAGGGCCTGCTGATTGGTGAAGTCAAAGCGCAGCCAATCGGCGTCGACTTTACTTCCCTGCTGCTGGGCGTGCCCTCCCACCACCGACTGTAGGGCGTGGTGCAGAATATGGGTAGCCGAGTGGGCTCGGCGAATGCCATCGCGGCGAGTCGCATCGACTTTTACGGTGACGTGCATACCGGTGGAGAAATGTCCCGATTTGAGTTTACCGACATGGACGAGCAGTTCTCCGGCCCGCTGGGTATCGCTTATTTCAAACAGGGAATCATCGGCAAAGATCGCACCCGAATCACCCACCTGCCCTCCCCCTTCGCCGTAGCACGGCGAACGGTCAAGCACGATGCGAACCTCCTGGTCCCGGGCGTCGCTGGCTTTGAGCTCATTGACCAAGTGCGCGTCGTCGTCCTGGCCGATCACGATGCCTTTTACTTGAGCCGACGACTCCAGTTTGTCGTAGCCCAAGAACTCGGTGCGCCGCAAGGCTTCCTTGAGCGTCTCGATAGGGCCCGTAGCGAACAGTTCGCTGCGCCCACCGCCACTGACCTTCTCGTGCTGCTCCATGGCGGCCCGATAGCCATCCCAATCGAAGGTCAGGCTGCGTTCAGCAGCCAAGGCCTGAAACAACTCCGGCGGCACGCCGTAGGTTTGATACAGACTGGCTGCTTCACTGCCATCGACCATTACCTCGGAAGCTGCCTGCATGCTGTCAAAGACGCGCTCGATGCGTTCGAGTCCACCACCGATCGTGGAAAAGAAATCGCTCTCCTCCTTGCGAATCGTCTCGGAAACGCGATCGACGGTCGACTTCAATTCTGGATAGGCAGCAGCCATGCACGCGGCCACCGTGGGGACGAGCTGGTGCAGGAATGGTTCGACGAGTCCCATTTGATGGCCGTCGAGCACCGCGCGACGCAGCAGACGCTTGATCACATACCGCGCCTTCTTGGGTCCCGGCAGAATGTTTTCATGCACTGCAAACGTACAGGCCCGAACGTGGTCTGTGATGCGTCGCAGGCGGCGGCCATCGTCGCTCTCGTATTCGTACTTGACGCCGCAGACCTCAGCGGCCGCATCCAAGATCGGCCGCAAATTATCGATGTGAAAATTGGTGGGCACATTCTGCAACACGCTGGCGGTGCGTTCGAGCCCCATCCCCGTGTCGATGTTCTTACTCGGCAGCGGCCGCAAATTCTGCGGAGGCTCGCCGATGCGATTGAACTGAGTGAACACTAGATTCCAGATCTCGACATCTTTGCCGTTGTCTAGCTGGTAGTAGATCTCGCTGCACGGACCGCACACCCCATCTGGTCCAAGACTCGGGGCGCTAGCCGGCCAGAAATTCTCGTCCTCTTCCATCCGCGAGATGCGCGAGCTGGGCAGGCCGATCTTCTCGTTCCAGATCTTGGCGGCTTCGTCATCATCTTTATAGACGGTCACCTTGAGCCGCCCCGGGTCGATCCCGAGCCATTTTTTATCTGTCAAAAACTCCCACGCCCAGGTCACCGCGTCCAGCTTGAAATAGTCTCCAAAACTGAAATTCCCCAGCATCTCGAAAAATGTGTGGTGGTAGGCCGTCCGCCCCACGTTGTCGATGTCCCCGGTTCGCAAGCACTTTTGACAAGTCGTGGCCCGCGTGAAATCCAGCTTGACCTTGCCCAAAAAGTGGTCTTTGAACTGATTCATGCCCGCCGGGGTGAACAGCACCGATGGATCCCAAGTGGGTACTAACACATCGCTGGGCTGGCGCTTGTGCCCCTTGCTCTCAAAGAAGGCTAGATACTTTTCGCGCAGTTCGTCAGTTTTCATCAGTTGGTTTATCCAAAAACAGCTTGTTCCAAATTCGCACCGAGGACCAGCGATCCTACCTGGTTTTCATAGCCTGCATCAATCCGACATTGGCAGGCCGCTGCGTTGATTTGCGCCATTTGTATAACCAATAGCAGCAACTTAGCCTGCAGCAAGCCTAACTCAACTTAGCCTGCAGCAAGCCTACCTCGGCAGCAACAATATATGCTCAGTTGCCCAAAGCAGCTATCCGACAATGCGCGGGCCGGAGTTGTTTTGTAGT
>JBEBXX010000486.1:0-3168 GCA_040391435.1 Aureliella helgolandensis
GTCGACCTGGGGGGAGGTACAGGGGCGAACTTGGAATTTATTGCCGAGCGCGTCCCACAACTGGGCCAGGCCTACGTGGTGGACTTGGCGACCTCGCTGCTCAAGGTGGCCGAGGACCGATTTCGACAGCATGATTGGAAGCATGTGCAGGCGGTCACCGCCGATGCGACGCAGTGGCAGCCACCCACCGGTCAGGCCGACGTGGTGACGTTCTCCTATTCGCTAACGATGATTCCAGATTGGTTCGCCGCGATCGAAAATGCGCTGCGCATGCTCAAGCCCGGTGGCGTGATCGGCGTGGTCGACTTCTATGTGGCCCGCAAGCATGCCGCCGAAGGCATGCAGCGCCACGGTTGGTTTACTCGCAATTTCTGGCCAACTTGGTTCTCCAACGACAATGTCTTTCCATCGGCCGATCATCTCCCCTTTTTGCAAAGCCACTTCGAGACCCTGTGGTGCCAAGAGTCTCGTTCCAAGGTGCCGTATATTCCGCTGATTCGCACGCCCTACTACCAGTTCATCGGTCGCAAGCCGGCCTAGTTGTATGGGGCTTGCGTGGGGGAGCTTGCGCGGGGGAGCGTCTACGCGCGCGAGGCCTCTAGCTGCATGGCCTTAGGAAACAGCACATTGTTCTCCTTATGCACGTGCTGGTGCATGTCGAACTCGAGCCTTTCCAGCCCATCGAGCATCGCCCGATAGGTGTTGCAGGCCCACTCCGGTGGTGCAAAATCATCGGTGGCCTGGCGGATGATGGCCAGCGCGTCGCCAGCTTGGTCGTGCTCATGCTCCATTTGGCGGATGGGGTTGGACAGCGACCCACAATGAAATTCGGGCAGTCCGGTAGCAGCTTCCAACTGGCGAATCAGCGGGAACAGCACGGTGTCCTCCTTGCGCATGTGTGGCTCGAGTTCGGCTTGGAGGGCAATGAAGGCATCGCGAACTTGTAGCAGCCGAGGTTCGTGCTGACCGTGAACGCGAGCTACTTTCTCAGTCATGCGGTCGAGTCGCGGTAGCTCGTCGCGCAGGTAAGCGTGATGAGTCTGTTCGATATGGTCGGCCAGATCGGTCAGCGTCATGGCGTCGGCATCGACCAGCTCACCCGACGCAACCGGGCTGGCATCGCACTTCTGCAGTTCGTCCAGCACGGTTTTGAGATCGACCCGGCGGGTCCGGCAGGCGTCGGCCACGGGCAGCTTGCCACCGCAGCAGAAGTCGATACCGAACTGCTCAAACACTTTGGCGCGGGCTGGGACCTCGCGCACGAGTTGCCCGACGGATGCCTCGGAACTGATAGTCAACATATCTCTAGCCCTTTGTGAACAGCGAAATTGTGAACAGTGAAATTGTGAACAGTGAAATTGTGAACAGTGAAATGGGGAGAGCGGCCGATTCGCCGCTGGCTTCGTTCCAGCAGCCATGCCGTGCGACATCCAAAATATACACTGCCACTATCTGGATGTCTATATCCAGAATTGATGTATGCGCGCGTATTGTGGGGTATTGCAGCTGCCTTGGCAGCCCCAGCGCGGTGCAGATTGACGAGTAAACTTGCAGAGCGTATTCTGGACATGTGCCTCTATAATGTGCCTGGACAATGTGCCAGCCGCTGGTTCCGTCCCAAATGCCACGCGTAGGATGTCCGACACTTGATAACTCAAACTGCTGAATACGCGCTCCGCGCCGTGGTTTTCCTTGCCGACCAAGACGGTCCGCGGACGACCAGCGTGATAGCCGAGCACACGCAGGTGCCAGCCGGCTACCTCTCCAAAGTCATGCAGGGGTTGAGCAAAGCTGGTTTGGTGCATTCGCAGCGCGGGCTGCATGGCGGTTTTGTGCTGCTCCACGCGGCTGCGCAGTTGACGGTGCTGGAAGTTGTCAATGCGGTGGAGCCCATCCGACGCTATCACGAATGCCCGCTGGGGATACACGGCAAGCGTCTATGCCCGCTGCACCGCAAGCTTGACGACGCAGCCAAGGCGATTGAAGAACTATTTGGCGATACCACGATCGCCGACTTGAACGTGGTCTCCAAGGGGAACAAGCCGTTGTGCACTTTCCCCAATGCTTAGCGGTTCGGCGTTGCTCCCAGCGCAGTTCGAGCGCATTGCTCCAGCAGCAGTGTCAAGACTGGGTGGGTCACGATAGACCAGCAGTCGCAGAGCGTTGAAGACGACGAACAGAGTGCTCCCCTCGTGAAGCACGACGGCTGGGCCGATATTCAGCCCCAGAAGGGTAGCCGGAACCAAAAATGCGACCATCCCTAAACTGATCCACAGGTTTTGCCGGATGATGCGCCGCGTCGCGCGGCTCAGTCCAATCGCTAGTGGCAAGTGGTCGAGGTTATCGGCCATGAGTGCCACATCGGCCGTCTCTAAGGCGACGTCGCTGCCAGCGGCTCCCATGGCAATACCGACACTGGCATGGGCCATAGCGGGCGCGTCGTTGACGCCATCGCCCACCATGGCTACTTCCCCGTCGCGGCGCAGCTCCTGGATGTAGGCTACTTTATCTTCGGGCATAAGGTCGCCGCGAGCTTGATCCAGACCAACGGCTTTGGCAACGGCGTTGGCCACCTGCTGATTATCGCCCGAGATCATGATCATCTGGCGGATACCTAGTTCGCGCAGGCGTGCGATAGCGCGTCGCGATGCCTCGCGCGGCGTGTCCATTAATCCGATGACGCCCAGATAGCGATCACCGCGTCGGACGACCATCGTGGTGCGGCCGTTTTGTTCCAGTTCATCGACGATCGCGCGCACGCCGCTGGGCAATTGTGGCCCGTCAATTTCACTGAATAGATCGTGCTTACCAACATGAACGCTGTCCCCTTGCACTGTGGCTTGAATACCGCGGCCAGTGATACTTATTAGATCGGTAGCGACTGGGATGTTTAGAGTGTTTAGAGGGCCACTGCCTGCTGCATGGCCAGCCAGCGCGCGCAGGCGTTGCTCCGCACCGCGCACCACGGCTTGTGCTAGCGGATGTTTGCTCAGGCTTTCCACAGCGCTGGCAGTTCGCAAAAGTTCGGCTTCAGAGGTGCCAGCGTAGGTGCGGACATCGGTGACCTTGGGGCGTCCCTCGGTGAGTGTGCCTGTTTTGTCAAACGCGATTGACTCGAGATTGCCCAGGCTCTCCAGCGGTCCGCCCCCTTTGAAGAGCACGCCACCG
>JBEBXX010000487.1:0-3163 GCA_040391435.1 Aureliella helgolandensis
ATCGCTCTCGACAGGTTGGGTGGGCGAACGCTACATGTGGTGCTGGGAATACGGCTTTCCACGCTTCCACACGCGCCCTTTACCTATCGCCTGAACCTCCGCCTATGACCACCGCCACCATGCCGGATAGATTGCGACAAATCGCGATCTTGATCTCCAGTGTCGACTCTACGGCCGCCCGGCAGATCCTGCTCCAGTTGCCGACCGATACAGCTCGCCATATCCGCCAGCTAACCGCGCGACTGGGTGAAGTTTCTGCCGAAGAAAAACGCAGGATTCTAGCTGACTTTCAACGTTCGGCAGCCTCCGCAGGCTCATCCGCCGGCTTGTCAGCACTCCGCACCGGGCATCTAAGCCATGCAAACCCCAGTAGCCATGTGGCCCAAAGTAGCCATTCTGCCCACAGTAGTGGTCCGGCTGCCGCCGGCGGCTCGGCAGCTTTGACGACTGGCCGGACAAGGGCTGATGCGATGGCTGATGCGATGGCCGGAGGTGCCGCCGAGCCTGGTTCGACGGCGGTTAACGAGCCGCTGGCCAGCGACGAATCTGCCTCGCGAGCGGCCTGGACGCGACTTAGCACCGCGGCGTTGGTGCGCTTCGTCCGCGAGGAACGAGCCTCGGTCGCGGCGGTCGTTATCAGCCAACTGGCCCCGGCGGCGGCGGTCGAAGTGCTGCAGCACCTACCGGCGGAAACTCGACGTGAAGTCCTGCTGCGTCTGTCTCGCCTAGAGGAAGTCGACCCGGAAGCGATGCAGACCATCGACGATCATCTATCGCAGCGTCTGCACGAATATCAACATAGCATTCAAAGCGAACTGGAAAACGCTCGCCGCATCCAGTCCTTGCTCGCAGCAGCACCGCCAGAAATCCGCAGCGACTGGGCCGAACTGCTCGGGGGAACCTCTACCCAGACGCCGCTAAACTCGCCGGAAAGCCACGCGGCAGGTAGCCAGACGCACACGCAGCACAGAGCCGCGTCAAGCGGAGCCTCGTCAAGCGGAGCCGCGTCGAACGCAGCCGATTCAGCGCAGCGCAGAGAGCCGTTGGCAGCCGGCGATGAGGCCGACATTCTACCGTTTCGCCCCGCGACCGGCGACGCCGAAAGTACCGGCAGCCCGCGCGACACTATGGCGGATCGGCTGCTAATTCAGTGGGAGTTCGAACAGATCCTGCTGCTGCCCGCTACCGCGCTGGCGCACTTGCTCAGCAACACGGAGTCACCCACTGTGCTACTGGCGCTGGCCGGGGCCAGCCCCGAGTTCATGAAGCAGTTCTATCGCCGGCTCAATCGCTACGATGCTAAAACCTTAGAAGCTCGTCTGCAGCGGATCGGGCCGATTCAACTGCGCGATGTCGATGGGGCCCAGCAGAAGATCGTCGACAATGCCGCCAGACTGCGCGGCGTATTGCATTCGGGCCAATCAAGGCAGGCAGCGTAATATTGATTCCGGTGGCTTACGCCACCGGCAGGGATGTGTCGCCCTCTGAGCTAATGCGCGCTATGGGTGGGAGCGGGGATGCGCATTACGGACTTGCCTTTGTCATTGGCTGCATGCTAGTGTTGATTTCTGCATGGATTTCAATGGCTTAGGATCAATTCAATATGGCATCTGTCCTTAAATCGGAGCAGCTCGCGAGCGGAAGTCACCATTCGCAGGCGGTCGCGTACAACGTGGAAGATGTGCAGGCCCGAGCTCGCGAGTATTTCCATCAGGTGCAACAGGAGGCAGCGGCCGTGCTGGCGAAAGCTCAGCAAGACGCAGTGCAGATCCGCGCGCGAGCTCACGCCGACGGAATCGCACAAGCCGAAGCGACCATCGAACACAAAATCCAGGAGACCGCCCAGCGACTGAGCGATACCCGTTGCAAGACCGCCATCGAGGCCTGCGAAGCCAGCGTGCAGCAACTGAGCCAGCAGACCACCGCTTGGCTGGCTGTGTGGCGCAATCAGACCGTAGTGCTCGCGTCGCGAATCGCTGAGAAAATTCTGCGACGCGAAATGCAAGACCGAGATGAAACGCTGCGCGTGTGGATGGAAGAGGCAATTGTGGCTATGCGCGAAGTACGCGAGCTGCGAGTGCTGGTGCATCCGGATGATTTCGCCGTGGCTGGTCGATTTCTCCAGCAGCTTTCCAAGTCGGTTCCGCAAGCGGCCAACGTAGAGATCATTCCCGATCCCGAAGTCACTAGTGGCGGCTGCATCGTCCGCTCCGCGCACGGCCAACTCGATCAACAGCTCGAAGCCCAGCTCCAGCGACTGGTGGAGCAACTGCAATGAACCCAGCCGCGCTTCCCAACCAAATCGAGATGGACCGGTTGCTCGATACGCTCGCTCATGCTATTCCCAGCCGCGTCGAAGGGACGATCTGGTCGGTGGGCCGCAACGCCATTGAAGCGGTGGCCCTGCCGGTTCCTGTGGGGGCTGTGTGCACCATCCAGCGCCGCAGCGGTGCACCCATCCCGGCTGAAGTGATTGGATTCCAGGGCGCGACCACTTTGCTGGCTTCGCTGGACGGTTCCGACGGGATTGCTCCGGGCGATAAAGTAGTCTTGCAAGATGCGGTCGCCACGCTGAAAGTTGGACCAGCCATGCTCGGTCGAGTCATCGATGCGGCCGGTGTGCCGATCGACGATCTCGGCCCCATTGCGACCTTGGCCAAAGTGCCGCTGGACGCGCCGCCGGTAGCCGCTATGCAGCGTCCGCCCATCGATCAAGTTCTGACCACCGGCGTGCGCTCGATCGACACGCTCCTGACACTCGGCCGCGGCCAGCGGATCGGGATTTTCGCCGGATCGGGAGTCGGCAAGAGCACGCTGCTGGGGATGATGGCTCGCGGCACCGATGCTGAAGTGGTAGTTATTGGACTGGTCGGCGAGCGAGGGCGCGAGGTGCAGGAGTATCTGCAGCGCGAGTTGGATGAGGTGACTCGTCAGAAGTGTGTGACCGTCGTGGCCACTAGCGATCAACCGGCGCTCAGACGCGTCCACGCCGCGATGACCTCGACGGCGATCGCCGAATATTTTCGCGACCAAGGCAAAAACGTATTGCTGATGATGGACTCGGTAACGCGCTTCGCCATGGCGCAGCGCGAGATAGGCTTGGCCGCTGGAGAGGCTCCGACCACGCGTGGCTATCCGCCCAGTGTGTTCTCGATGCTGCCAC
>JBEBXX010000488.1:0-3158 GCA_040391435.1 Aureliella helgolandensis
GATCTCCTGGCCCATCAACATCCGCATCAACGTCGATTTGCCCGCGCCATTGCGACCCAGCAAACCGATCTTTTGGCCGGGTTCGATGATACAATCTACCCCATCGAGCAACGGTGGTCCTCGGAAGCGAATGGAGACATCACTGAGCGTAACGAGTGGCACTAATTGGCTTTCCTAATTTTTTATAGCGTAGTTGTAATATGCATTTATCATACGTCGCCGTAGGCGTGGACTTCATCGCAGATCCGCTTGAGCACTTGTTCCAAATCGCCGCCGGCCTGCTCGAAGCGATCGGGATTAATGGCCAATGGAGCGCCGATGACTACCATCGGAGCGCCATACTTGGGTGACTCAATCGCCTGCTCGATCGACAAGCCGCCCACCGCTTGGACGGGAATGTCGACCGCCTGCACGACTTCTCGCAGTTGATCCAGTGGAGTGGGTGCTTTTTCACCGCGCGCCGCGATGCCTCGCCGTTCGTCATAGCCGATATGATGGATGACAATATCGCAGCCCAGATCTTGCAGCAGTCGCGCACCGGCCACCATATCGGGACAGCCCAGGTTATCGCCCATGACCCCCACTCCGTAATCTTTGCCCGCTTGGCAGACCACGCGAATCGTTTCAGCGTGGGCACGGGCCATGACCACCACGTAGCTGGCTCCCGCTTTGGCCATCATCTCGGCTTCTAGGTAGCCGCCATCCATCGTCTTCAGATCCGCCACGATGGGCGTCTCCGGGAAGCGTGCCCGCAGTTCTCGCACCGCTCGCAAGCCTTCGGCCAGGATCAGTGGTGTACCCGCTTCCAACCAATCCACGCCCGCCCGCAACGCCATCTCGGCGGTCTCGATGGCTTCTTCCAGAGTCGTTACATCCAGCGAAATCTGCACAACTGGCTTCATGTCGGCGGGTCCAAAGAGGGGGCTTAAGGCATGGAAACGTCCCTCAAAAGCTTAGCCAATACCGCTCAATTGCGGAAGTACGGCGGAGCTTAGCCGGTGACCACAGCAGGCGGCCGCACTAGCGGGGCTGATAAGGCTTCAGAGCGATTGCCTCGCACCGCGCGCCCGATAATCGAGCTGGGTATGCAATTTGACTTGACGGCTGGCATGCAGTCCGGCGCGGCGGCTGGCACGCGGTGCGCAACTAGAGTTTCTGCAGGTCGGCCCGCGAGTTCTCATAGGTCTCCGAAAAGGCCAAAGCGGCTGGGTCGGGTTGCTTGCCCCATCGCTGACAAGCCTGCAGGTAGAGCTCGGGCCACCAATTGCGATGTTCGGTCAATCCCTGTTCGCGGTAAGCCCGCCAGTGGCTGAGGACCTTGCTCCAGCACGCGTCGCCGTAGGCCAGTGCTTGATTGAGCGAATCGTAGCGCGGGACGTACCACCGCCGTCCAATCTGCGCATGCAAAACTTCGTCCGCCCAGTCAAAGTCTTGAAAGAGCCCTGACAGAGGTTCACCACTAGCTAGTCCGACCTCCCATTCAAACCGCTTGCCGGTGCGCGGCATCAGCCCCTGTTCGATGAAGAACAGAACGCCGTGTCGCTCGCGTGCATCGAGCTGCGAATTGAGATTTCGCGACCAAGTGAAATTGATGGGTATTTTCGACCAATCGATATTCAAGGCAGCAAAGCCGACTTCACCCATCATGGCGTGCCGTGCCTCGTCCCATAGTTGCCGAGTCATTTCGTAATGAAATTCCCACGGCTCCTGTTGGCGGAGCTCGACCAAGATGCTCGCCATCATCTCGGGCACATCCAGTTCTCGCAGACGTTTGTAATGCATCATCAGCGTCTTGTCTTGCGGAGAGAACTGCGGGTCATACAGAAATGCTTCCGGGTTGACACCTGCATTGAATGGATCTTGGAAGCGTGCATCGCGCTGCGGCTCGCTGGAGAATACAAACGGCTGCCGTGAATACCTAGCCAACGGCAGATCAGCCTGGCTTGGCTGGGCCCCATCGAGCCCTCCATCCAGTCCTCCTGCCGCGGTCAAGCACTGCTGCAGTTCAGCTCCCCACGGCTCGACCTCTGCGGCCTGCGACGCGTCGATTAGGGCAGCGATGCATTCGCGTCCCACACTGGCCGCCTCGCTCAATTCAAAGTGGATCAGTTTGGCGACTCTAACGCTGGGTGCATCGGCCAGCGGATGTGCGTCGCGCCGAAAGCGAGTGCAGGCGTCGAGTACGGCGGGAAGCGCGACGTGGTACATGCCCCACAGTCTATGCCGACTGTCCGGGGCCGCCATGATTTCGTTGCACATCTGCTCCAGCCCAGCGTGCGGAATGCGGTCCAGCCCCAATGGCGGCTCGCGCATCTCAGAGACTCGTCGTCGTATCGAGCTGACCTGTTCGGCACACAAATAGGCGTGATGGCTGTACAGCATTTTCAGTTCATAGATCGGTTCAGAAGGGATCCATGCCGTGAGCGCTTCGCAGGCGCGTTTGAGCACAAAGTGCAGCCGCTTCAGTCGCGCGACGCTCAGCTCGACACTCCACGCCGGTTCGCCACCATCCTTAGTTGCCGTCTGAGCCACCGCCTGTTGCAGCGAGCACAGACCCGCCAGCGCCGGCAATTCACGCAACTGATCAAGTCCTGGCAGCTTACTCATGCAATCTACTTTCGCGGTGGGTGTGACGCGGTATCTGCAAGCCCGTATTCTGAGTCGCACATCAGGTTCGGGCTCGCTAGTGTCCGTCCTGACTGGAAGTTAACATTGGGCCAGCGAACCGCCCGGCAACAATCGCACTAACCAAATGTTTAAATACCTAGCTGTATCCATGTGCCTCCTACAGCGAGGCGCATTGTCCCCAAGCGTTGGTGACGGTCCGAAATTTGACAGGAAGTTGAGTGCCAGCAAAATCAGAGGTTCGCATCCAGACTGCTAAATTAAACGTTGGGTGATCTGTTGCTGAAGAGACTCGACTGTTGCTTGCAGCTCCTCTGAGCTCAGGCCTACGAGCTGCTCGTATGGCGACTGCGGGATATCAAGGATCTTTTGCAGTGTGCGGATCGTGTTTGCCTTTTCTTGGGTGATCCCCCGTGCCACACCACGCGCTTCACCGCGCGCTTCACCCTTTTTGATCAATTGGTCAGCAACCGAGCCAGGTTCTGGCTGGACGGGCCAGAATTCTGAGACTAATTCGTTCATCTTCTCTTCAC
>JBEBXX010000489.1:0-3157 GCA_040391435.1 Aureliella helgolandensis
ACTGGCTGCCTCGGGCGTCCCCAATCCGCTCTTATCTAAGCGATAGACCGCGTGCGGCAGCTCAGCCGGGCTGCTCAGTGAGACTGCCGAACTGGCCTCGCGAGAGACTTTAGCCGAAGCCCACGGGCCAGCCTGCGAGCCTCCGTGCGCACTGCTCGAGCCCGTGGAATTCGCGCTGGGGCTCGGCCGAGCTGCCGGCGCAAAATCAAATTGGTTGATCTCGCGCACGACGAAATCTTCGCGCTGACGTTTAACCTGCATAAATTTCTCATTAATTTTCTGTAGTGACCAAACGTGTCACATGCTTGGCGAAGAATAAACCTACAAGCAACCGTGCTCAGACACCGCACGGTGATGAGACCCCGAATCGGGCACCCTACAACAAGCAAAGGCACCAAATCATGCGCCGCGAACTAAGCCTGGCCATGCAATCTCCCGACGACTTGGTCGTCTAGCTCGAGTATATCGAGGCCTAGGGGATTAGGTCTGTCCGCATCGTCAGCCCCATTCGCTACCTATCCTCGGGCCGCTTTTTAGGGCTGTGCCTGTGCCGCTGCGAACCGCGACAGTTCCACCTGGACCGCTGCAGTAAGATCGAACTGCAACACGCTTCCCAGTACGTCATGCCGGTTGAAATGGCTCAAGCCTCCTGAGCGCAAGAATTACAGAGCGGGTTTCGGAGGTTCGATCGGCGGTGCATACGTGGCGTGCCCCTTGGCTTTTAGCGTGCGGCTGTAAACGCTGCTGCCGACGGTGACGTACAGCGTGTCATGCCGCATGCCGCCAAAGGCCAAACCGCTGATGGGACTAGCCGCTGGCGAGGGAATAATAAAGTGCACGCGCCCCAGTTGGTCGAGCACTTGGATGCCCGCTGCGGTGGCGACATACGTGCGCCCCTCGCTGTCGAGTGCCACGGCGCTAGCCCCACTGGCCGCGCGCAGGTAGGGCAGATGCAGGTACCCGTAGGGCTGGCGATGCTCGAGCAACTGATCAGCCGCGATCCGCGCGTGGGCGGTGGTCTGACCGGTGGCCGATAGCAGATGCATAAAGGCGTGATCGATCGTCGGCGCCAGGGCGGAGACGGGCTCGGCTAGATCGAGCGCCAGCTTCATGCTCCCGTCATAGGTGCTCCAGCGTACAGCCGGTGTGGATTGGTCGTTGATGTAAAACCCGTCGGGCAGCGTCACCAACGAGTGGCACTTGGTGTCGGCGATAACCACAGTCTCCTTACCCTCTGCGTCGAATCGGACCACCTGCTTGGTATCCTTGCATCCCCATAACACGTCGCTGGGACTGAATGCCAAACCGGTAATCCGCCCCGTCTGGTCGGCGAACACCCGCGTCTTGCCATCTTCGCCAACTCGGTAGATCCGGCCGGCCTTGGAATCGCTGAAAAATAGCTCGCCGGCGGCGCTGCAGGCGGGCGCTTCGGCCAGTTCATGCCCAGAACTAACTTCGCGCCACTGGGCATCGGGGATCAGCACATCGATCCGGCGTTCTACCGTCGCCTGAGGCACGGCCTTGGGAGCGGCCTGGATCGGTTCTGGATATCCGCGCCACAGCCAACGCAAGGCATCGGGCATGATCGACATGGATTGCTTGGCATCATGGCCCCCTTCCCCCCACACGTGCTTGACGTCGTAACCCGCCCAAGTCAGCGAACTGAGCATGTTCTGGTTGGCCAACCACCAATCTCCGGCGTAAATGTTCAAGTCTCGGCTACCGTCCTGCAGGAAGATGCGCAGCGGCTTGGGTGCCGTCTTGCGGACCAATACAGGAAAGGCATCTCCGCCGCGCAGCCCGACGAAGGTCCCGATGGTGCACAGCACGCGACGAAATGCATCAGGCCGCTCCCAAGCGGCGTTAAAGGCGCAAATTCCCCCGGAACTAGCGCCTGCCAAGGCGCGGTCGTTGGGGTCGCTGCTCAGGTTGTACTTCTTGCTAACCTCGGGAATCAACTCCTCCAACAGAAACCGCGCATAGCGATCCCCCAGCGCGTCGTATTCGAAGCTGCGATTAAAGCGCGGCTGAGATTTTTCCTTGACTGCCGGCACGATCCCCGGATTAACGAAGATACCGATCGTCACTGGCACTTCACCGGCATGGATTAAATTATCTAGGACCTGCGGCATGTGCCAGCCCTCGGCGCGGGCCAGCCCATCTTGCACGATCAATGTGCAGGCAGGTTTTTCCGCCGCGTATTGGGCGGGAACGTACAACCAGTAATCGCGTTGAGTCCCTGGGAAGATCTTGCTGGCCAAACTAAACGGTCCCTCGACCCGGCCTTCGGGGACACCCGCCTGCTTGAGCGCTTCGGGCGGCACGGGATAGTCTGGCTCATCGGCCGACGCCTCACCCAGCGTGCCTACGCTGCCGAGCAAGCCGGCTCCCACTAAAAAAAACATCGAAGCGAGCAGTATGCCCACCAGTTTGATCCCCACCGACCTAGCTGCTCGCGACAGCCCCCCTGAACACCTCACCAGACAAAGCGAGCGCGGCGGAAAATAACACATATGCGGTGGAACAGTCGAAGCCATGAGCTGATTACCCTGAGGCACTTCTGCGGAGAAGCGCGAGCGTGAGTGCGGTGAGTTTCTTATTTTAATCGATTCAGCACTTGGCGGCGATGCGTCCGCTGCCAAATAGCGCACGCTCGCTACAATTGTCCTGTTCGCTGACCGTTTGAAAACTTGGCCATGCACCGGCCGTCCCTTTGTAATCCATCGCCCCGAGAGCTCTGATGACCTGCAGCCCCAGCCTGGAACGCTTCGTCGACTTGGCCCGCGACCATGACCTTGTTCCCGTTTTTCGCAGACTGCTGAGCGATTCGCATACGCCAGTTTCCGCCTTCCGGCAGTTGGACGATGGGCAAGCGTCGGCCTGCTTATTTGAAAGCGTGATAGGGGGCGAGAAGGTCGGGCGGTACAGCTTCATAGCCGTCGGCCCACGCTGCCGCATGTCAGCCTTTGGCAATGAACTAGAGGTCAGCCATCACCGGCCCAACGAGGTTGCGCCCGCCCGAACGCAACCTGCGTCGCAAGCGAGCCAGCACGCGGCCAGCCACGCCGGCGCAGCGGACAAACATGCCGCAGCAGACAAACAAGCCGCAGCGGACAAACAGGCCCCAGCAGATGCCGAGGGCTGGGTCACCCAGGCC
>JBEBXX010000490.1:0-3155 GCA_040391435.1 Aureliella helgolandensis
AGCAGCTTTTCGTCCTACCCCTGCAGCGTGGGTCGTGCTAGCGGCTTGTCTATGCAGTTGCTTAGCGCTAAGCCTGGGTTTTTGGCTCGGACAACGATCCTCCAACGCCTCGTCCAACCCTCAAATATCTGCGATTCCGCAAATTATGGCGGCCTCGGCCGCCACCGGGGACACGATGGCTGTAGCTACGGGTCAAGTGGGCCGCGATTCAGAAGGGATTTTCTTTCTGGATTTCATTACCGGCGACTTGCAGTGCCTGGTTTACTATCCACGCACTGGCACGTTTGGTGCCCACTACATCACCAACGTGACGCAGAATTTGGGTGCTGCTCAAAATGCTAAATATCTGATGGTCACAGGCCAAGCTCTTCCGCAAAGTGCAACGGCTGGAGCGCGACCTGGCGCTTCGCTGGTGTATGTCACCAATACGACGACCGGTGCCTTCGCCTCGTATGCCGTACCTTGGAATCCGACGGCAGAGAGCTCTGGACGCGTCCAGTCGGGCGCACTGGTGTTCGCTGGCGGGGGATCGATTCGCAACTATCAATTGCCCGATCCAGCCAACAATCAGCCGGCTGCAGTGGTCGACCCCAAAAAGAAGTAGGCCGACTCAGCCGGTTTCGCTTTTATCGCCATGCCTGCCAAAGCCTGGCACGGGCGCAAGCTGCCACCCTGGTTAAGCCCTTCTTCAAGGCTCTGCTAAGTAGCGCACTGCGTCTCCATGCCCGGCGAGCGCCTCGATACGCCTGGATACGCCTGGCCAGCGCCGGAGCCAGCCCGGGTCGCGTCGGCTCCTCGGCCGGGGCCAGCTTCTAAGTCCTCGGCCGGGGCCAGCTTCTAAGTCCTCGACCGGACCAGAGGTCTGACAGGCGGCCCGGAATTGTGGTAAAACTGGCGGCCAAGTCGTTTGGTTTCAACCGCATTCAGGAGACTTACGCAATGACAAATGGTCCGCTCAATAGCAAGCTGAAGATGGGATTGGTCGGTGGTGGCCAAGGTTCATTTATTGGCCGAGTCCACTCGATCGCCGCCTGTCTGGATAATCGCGCCGAATTGGTCGCCGGTGCGTTCTCCAGCGACCCGCAGCGCAGCAAGGCCTCGGCGGTCGACTACGACGTCAAACCGGCTCGCGCGTACGGCTCCTACCAAGCCATGCTGGAAGCTGAGAAAAAGCTGCCCGCCGGAGAGCGAATCGACTTCGTGAGCGTGACAACTCCCAACCATACGCACTTTGAAATTGCCAAGGCGGCGGTCGAGGCGGGCTTTCACGTCATGTGCGACAAGCCGATGACGTTCGATCTCCAGCAAGCTCAGGAGCTGGCCCAGGCCGTTGACAAGTCGCAGGTCGTGTTCGCCCTGACGCACAACTACACCGGCTACCCCTTGGTGCGGCAAGCTCGCGAGATGATTCTAGCGGGCGAATTGGGCGAGATTCAAGCCACGCGGGCGTCCTACATCCAGGGCTGGCTGCGGACCAAACTTGAGGACTCGGATCAAAAGCAGGCGGCCTGGCGCACCGATCCAGCCAAGAGCGGCGCGGCGGGCTGCTTCGGCGATATCGCTACCCACGCCTACAATCTGGCGCGCTACATGACCGGACTGCTGCCCGAGCAGATCTCGGCCCACCTGCGGACTTTCGAGGAGGGCCGCAAGTTGGATGACTACGGCACGGCGCTTATCAAGTATCAAAACGGCGGCTTGGGAACGGTGACCGCATCGCAGATCAGCCACGGCCGCGAAAACGATGTGTTGATCGAGATCGACGGCACCAAGGGATCGCTGCAGTGGCGCCAGGAAGATCCCAACGCGATGCAGGTCCGAGCCAACGGCCAGCCGCACAAGATCTACACGCGCGACCCCGGCGCACCCTACATGCAGGGCGCCGGTGCCGCCGCCTGCCGCTTGCCGAGCGGCCACCCGGAAGGTTTCTTCGAAGCCTTCGCCAACGTCTACGTGTCCGCCTTCGATGCCATGGTCGCCCACGCCAGCGGACAGCCGGTCGAACGCGTCAATACGATTTTCCCGAACGTGAACGATGGAGTCGAAGGCATGATGTTTATCCAACAGTCCGTAGCCAGCAGCCAGCAGGACGGCGCATGGCTACCATTTAAGTGCGACCGCGCACGGCGCTAAAACTGACTATGGAATTCAATCGAGCAGTCATTGTGGGCGTGGGGCTGTTGGGCGGCTCTGTCGGCCTGGCGCTGCGCGCCCGCGGCATGGCGCAACACATCGTCGGCTGCGGCCGCAGCTCGGAGTCCCTGCAGCAGGCGCTGGCCATGGGGGCCGTCGACGCCATCGAAACCGACTTGCCCAGCGCCTGTCGAGAGGCCGATCTCGTCGTGGTCTGCACTCCAGTGCAGTGCGTGGTGCCCCACGTGCTGACCTGTCTCGAGGGCATCGCAGCGACGGGGCTCGTCACCGATGTCGGCAGTACCAAGTACAGCATCTGCAGCCAGTTGGTCGGTCGCGGCGATGCTAATTTTTGTGGCTCGCACCCACTGGCCGGCAGCGAGAAAAGCGGCGTGAGCTACGCCGCGCCCGATCTGTTCCGCGGACGGCTGACCGTGGTTACCCCCACGCCACACACCTGTCCCAAGTTGGCCGAGCGAACGGAACAGCTTTGGCAAGCCCTGGGCAGTCGCACGCTCAGGATGAGCCCGCTTGAGCACGACTGTGGGGTGGCTCGCACTAGTCACCTGCCACACATTGTGGCTGCCGCACTGGCGGCCGAAACGCCAGATGCACTGCTACCCCTAGCGGCATCGGGATGGTGCGATACAACACGTGTAGCCGCCGGCGGTGTCGAGTTATGGCGGCAGATTTTACAACAAAATCGCTTGCCCGTGCTGGACGCTCTCCAGCAGTTCACCGCTTCACTGGAACTTTGGATCGAGGCGCTTCGCCGCGATGATTCCGCACAAATCGAACAACTTCTGCTAGCAGGAAAGCAACAACGTGACTCTGTGGGAAATTGACGTTCATCCGGCCGCTGGCGAAAACGACGTGGCTGCCATCAATCTAGCCAGCGCCGCGCACGATCTGGGGCTGAGCGCCGAACTGGCGATCGCCGCCGCACACGGCTATCTGCTGCAGGGCCAACTGAGCCAAGTGGAAGTTCAGCGGGCCGCCGCCGAACTGCTCGCCGATGCGAT
>JBEBXX010000491.1:0-3148 GCA_040391435.1 Aureliella helgolandensis
ACGGAATGTTGGGAACCGTAGCCGACAATTGTCGCATGGCGGCCAAGTAGGGCGGATTGTGGGCCGGGGCAACCGAAGTCACTTCGTCCATAGCCGCCAACAATTCGTCGTCGACGCGGAACACACCTTGCAATCGCCCGGCATGCACAGCCTTGAAGCCAATAGCGGCAATCTCTTCCGCATTTTCCAAACAACCGTTCTCAGGATCGGTCAACTGTCCAATGCACGCTTGGACCGCTACCCCATGATGAGGTACCGACATCTCCAACGCGCCGCGGTAATCTCCAATCTGCACCGTGCACGGACTGCTGGGCGAACCGATGCGTTCGACCCCACCCCGCGCCAACTGTCGCGCCGAACTTCCCAGCGAGTTCTCTGAGCTCGTTGGGGCGCCGCTCGATAGCTCGTCGGACATATCGAACAATCGATACTTGAAGCTGGTCGAACCTAAATTCGCGACTAAAACCTTCATCCTGGCTCCTGCTGGGATTGGTGTTGAGCGTTGCAGTGGAGAGCTACTTGACCCGGCGTCTGACCTGAGCAAGACGCGCGGGCTGCCCGCTGCATCTACGAGAAAAAAGCTGTGGTGAGTCCCTCGGCTGGGCGTGGGATGATGTGGCTGCTGACCAAATCGCCCACTTGCGAAGCCGCACTGGCACCAGCTTCCACCGCAGCGCGAACGCTACCCACGTCGCCGCTAACGACCGTGGTTACCAGTCCACCGCCGATGTCGACGCGTTTGACGATTTCGACATTCGCTGCTTTGACCATCGCGTCGGTCGCTTCGATGAGCGCCAGCAGCCCCTTCGTTTCGATCAATCCAATTGCATTTTGCATTGTGCTACCCTAGGAAATAATTGAGTTTGATTCGGTGTGTAATTGGCGGCCAGCGATCAGCCTACCGAGCTGTCTTTGTTGCCAACTTTGAGAACTTTGGACAAATCGCTGTGTGGTCGCGCGATGACTTGCACGCTGACGACTTCTCCCACGCGGCCGGCTGCCGCGGCACCGGCGTCGGTGGCTGCTTTGACTGCTGCCACGTCCCCAGTGACGAATGCGGAAACCAATCCGCTCCCGACCTTGTCCCAGCCCAGGAACTGGACATTGGCGGCTTTCATCATGGCATCGACCGCTTCGACCAGGGATACAAACCCTTTGGTCTCGATCATGCCCAACGCTTCATTGATCTGTGCCATCTTCGATTTTCTCCTCGTTTTTGGCATGGTTAGTTAGCTCCGAAATGAGCCATTCAAAAAGTTAAAAAGTTCTATGTTTGCACTAGTCGGCTATTCGCAGTTCGCTGCGCGCTAGTGACACTTGCATCCGCCCTGCGGCTTGAGCTCGACCTGCGTGGCCGCGTCCAAGTTGCAAGCGTTGCCTTCATCGGTATCGATATGCACCTCCAGCTTGGCGTGCGCGTCGGCGCGCACCAACAGGTCTTCAAAGGAGACGCTGCACTGCGGACTGGAGACCTTGAGAGTCATGAAGTCGCCATTTTTGACACCGTAATAGGCAGCTTCTTCAAAGCTCATGTGCACGTGCCGCGCGGCCCGGATGACTCCCTGCCCAAGCGTCACCGTGCCAGCCGGTCCGACCAATACGCAACCAGGCGTGTTGGCGATGTCCCCTGAGTGCCGCACGGGGACCTGAATCCCCAGCGAGATTGCGTCGGTCAACGCCAGTTCCACCTGGCTGTGCGCGCGAGTGGGTCCCAACACCCGCACCTCGGGCAGCATCCGCTTGCGCGGGCCAACCAGCATGACGGTCTCCTGAGCAGCGTAGAAGCCATCTTGAAATAGCGGCTTGCCAGGCGTCAGCGTGTGCCCCTTGCCAAACAACTGCTCGACGTGCTCATCGGTCAGATGCACGTGCCGCGCAGAAATGCTAACTCGCAATTGTGGTTTATCGCTCGGCAAGCCCACTGGGGCCACGGAGTTGGCTGTCGGCTGGGCTTGCGAGACGCGTTGTACAATCTGGCGCACCAAGGCTTCGACTTGTTGACGATCGACGGTAGCTGCGGACATAAAAATCTCGGAATGGTAAAGGGGTTCGTCGTATTGAGCTCTGACGCTGCATTTGAAGTGCTGTCCGTGAGAGCTTTGACAATGCATTAGGGCTGATGGCAGTTGTGGTTGGCGGCCCCGCTGGGCAGGTCGGGCTCGCCGCCTGCCCCATGCTGCCTTGATGAAGGATTAAGCGAGGAGTCAGGTGAGGAGTCGCGTGTGTAGCCAGTCGAGGAGTCGACTGCATTGTCCGGTGGCGAGTCGAGCAGCGAATCGGGCAGCGAATCGGGCGAGGAGAGGATCAGCTCTACGCCGGCGCAAGTCAAACGTTCGCGCCAGCTTTCGCTCAGTCGCTGGTCGGTCACCACGCTATGGACTTGGTCCAGTGCGCACAGTCGGGCTAGCGAGCTTTTGCCGAACTTGCTGCTATCGGCCACCACGATGGTTTGGTCGGCGCAGCCCATCATGGCCCGCTCCGTCTCGACCAGTAGCAGGTTGCTGTTGTAGTAGCCCCGCGCGTCGGCACCGGCGATGCTCAGAAAAGCTTTTTGAACATTCAGCGAGGCCAGCATTTGATTGGCATACGGTCCCAGCGAGACGGCCGTGCGGCTGTGGACATAACCACCCAGCAGCACCAAGTCGGCTTGATCGCTAGCTGCGAACAAATTGGCAACGGGAAGTGAATTGGTCACGATTTGCAAAGGTCGGCCTACCAACTGACGCGCGATTTCATAAGTAGTGCTGCCGCCATCGAGCAGCAACGTGTCGTGGTTTTCAATCAGTCGTGCGGCAGCCTGAGCGACATCTCGCTTGCCGTCCCAGTCCCCGGCGCGGCGATCTTCGAACAACTGCAGCGAAGCTCCGCCGCCCGTATAAAACACCCCGCCATGGGTCCGCTGAACCTCTCCCTCGGCCACCAGCGCATCCAAATCGCGGCGAATCGTCGACTCGCTAACCTCCAGCTCCGAACGCAGGTCGGGAATGGACACAAAGCCCTGGCTGCGAACCAACTCGCGCAATCGGCCTCGTCGCTCTTCCGCAGTTGCGTTCCCACTGCTCAAATTCGCTCATCCCCTGCAGCACCAAGACCGAATCCCACCACGCGATGAATCAATACTACCACACAAACGGCAGATTTCAATCGC
>JBEBXX010000492.1:0-3132 GCA_040391435.1 Aureliella helgolandensis
GCACAAGTTTACCAGCCCGCCTGGCCCAAGGCCGTGTTCGGGCTACTAGCCTTTCGAGCCGTACTCGGGCAATAGAAATTTGCAACAGCCTGCTTGGTAGCCAAGGATATGGCCGCAGCACCAGTAGTTGGGCTGCCAGTACTAGGGTTAAGGTGCCGGTAAGCACGGGCAGCCCCGGCGTAATGCTGATGGGTGGCAGCATGGAAAAAGCGGAAGTTAAAAACAGCCCTGGTCCGTAGGAACGCGGGCCCAGCCGCCGCAGAATATCTTCCAGTGTCACCCGTTCGACATTGTCTGGGCCTAGGACGCAGTCGAGCACCTGAGTTAGGCTGCTGGAGGCTTGGCCCATGCGCACTGCGATCTTCCTTTGTCCAAAACGGGGAAGTGGGCTAGTGGCCCGGATTCCGAATATAGCGAGCAACCGTCGTGCAAGCCGCATGCCGGATTAGTGAAGGTGTGTTGCCGCTCAGTTGGACAACGTCTGCTGGATAATTTCTATTACGGTCCTAGCGCATGCGGCCGCGGACTGCCGACACCGGGCATGGACTCGGCCCAAACCGCTTCGCATTTCGCAGCGAAGCACTGAGTCCGCTTAGCTCAAAGTTTTTTTTGACGCACGGTCGAAATTGCGCCCGGCCGATCGACTGTTTGGTAGATTTGGCTTGGGGATGTTGTAGCAATCGAGAGCAGGACACAAGGAGCAGCGAGATATGTTCGCCAAACCGCAAGCGGAACACAAGTGGCTGGATCAGCTCGTAGGCCACTGGAAATTTGAACACGAGGGTAAAATGCCGGGCGGCGGCGAGTCGAAGTCGCAAGGAGAGGTGACCTGCCGATCGCTCGGCGGATTGTGGTTGATTTGCGAAGGCAATGGCGATTCGCCAGACGGCCAGCGCTGGTCGTCGATCATGACGCTTGGTTTCGATCCAGCTCAAAACAAGTATGTAGGCACCTTCGTCAGTTCGACGATGGCAAATATCTGGCCGTATCAAGGCGTTCTGGATGCGGACGGCAAGAGACTGCCTCTGGCATCGGAGGGGCCCAAGTTCGACGGGAGTGGAATCGGCAAGTACCGTGACACGATTGAGATCGTCGACGCGGACACGTGGCTGTTCAATAGCGAGCTCCAGGCCGACGGCGGTAACTGGTCGCAGTTCATGAGCGGGAAGCACACGCGAAGTTAAAGCCGCCGAAAGCGCTCGGATAGCTTTCGCCGCGCCGTCAAGAATCGTCCACTGTTTAAAAACGCCTTTATAACGCCTTATTTACAAAACTGTCCTGTAAGAAAGCGGAGACTCGTCATGCATCGCAATCCTGTTGGATGGTTTGAAATCTACGTCCAAGACATGGCACGAGCAAAGAAGTTTTACGAAGCCGTGCTAGCGCTTGAACTTTCGAAGCTCGAATCGCCAGCCACAGTCGATGCGATTCCTATCGAGATGTTGGCGTTTCCAATGGACATGCAAGCGGGTGGGGCTTGTGGCGCAATAGTTAAGATGGAAGGCTGCCCGTCTGGAGGCATGGGGACGCTAGTCTATTTCACTTGCGACGATTGCGAGATCGAGGCGTCGCGTGTTGCAGCGGCAGGTGGTAAAGTTTTCAAACCCAAAATGGCGATCGGGCAGTACGGGTTTATCGCTTTGGTTTCGGACACCGAAGGTAATATGATTGGGCTACACTCCCTGAAATAGGAGTTGATGTGAATGGGCAGATAGGGGCGGCCTGCACTCGTGGATGTCAACCACGGATAGTCAACGCGAAGCCATGTCGCCGTCGTGCTGCTTGCCGTCGCTGAGTGACTCAGGGTCCTGGTTATTGACCTGCTGCACTTGCTCCTTTAGTTTGCGGCGGGCCAACCAAGTGATGTAAACAATGGCGGCCAGCGTTGCAAGCAGCCCGGTGGCTAACATGCCCCACTCGGCAACCGTCCGCTTCCTGTTCGCCTCTAGCGCTGCGCCGGTGATGTGTCCCAGATAGACGTACAGGAACGTGCCTGGAAGCATAGCTATCCAACTGGTTAGGATGCATGGCCAGAATTGAATCGGAGTTAGTCCGTACAGATAGTTTTGCAGATTGAAGGGTATCGCCGGCGAGAGTCTCAGCATGGCGACGATCTTCCAGCCACCTTCACCGATGGCTTTGTCAAGTGCATGGAATTTGCGATTGCCGCGCGCCACGGCCGCAATTTTGTCGCGGGCTACATAGCGGGCGATGAGAAATGCGAGGGCAGCACCCAAGGTGGAGCCGATCGACACCGTGATCGTACCGACCACCAATCCGAACATGGCTCCGGCCGCCAGCGTTAGAAGCGTTCCCGGCACGAATAGCAGCGTGGCCAGTACGTACAACAACACCAGAACTAGCGCCCCCCAGTTTCCCAGGCCGCCGACCCAGTCCTTGATCCACTCCATGGCTTGGCCAAGTGGCAATGCGCGCGCGAGCACAAGCAGCGCGACTGGAATTAATAAAATGGAAAGCCAGCGCACGAGGCTCTGCGTCCGCGTGCGTCGCTGGGTGCTAGAGGGCGGCGGATCGGCGGCCGGAGGTGTCATGGTATGGATAGAGCCTTAAAATGCTCGTGGCTGAACAGGCATGTCGATGGCTTATCAAGTCCTACCGGCGGGCTAACGAGTCCAGGCCAGCCACTTGCTCAGTAGTGCCTTCACCAGGGGAGTTAGCTTGGTGCGGTTGAATTGATCGCCCAGCTTGCGGATGGCCTCAGCTTGCGTTGGATAAGGGTGAATGGTCGAGGCAATTTTCCCGAGGCCGATGCGATTAGTCATCGCCAGCGTTATCTGCGATATGAGGTCACCAGCGGAGGAGGCCACGATGGTTGCACCGACAATTTGGTCGGTTCTCTTTTTGACGAGGATTTTGACGAAGCCGTTTTCTTCATTTTCCAGGATGGCGCGGTCCACATCGTGAAACCTCTGGAGGAAGGTATCGACCTGAATGTTCTTTTCGCTGGCCTGATGTTCGTAGAGTCCAACGTGCGCGATTTCCGGGAAGGTATAGGTGGACCAGGGCATGACCAATGAACTCGCCTTTTTCCAGCCCTTAAAGAGAGCATTCTGAACAACGATGCGCGCCATAAAGTCAGCGGCGTGCGGGAAATGGTATGGAGAAGAAACG
>JBEBXX010000493.1:0-3127 GCA_040391435.1 Aureliella helgolandensis
GGATGGGCGCACGCCATAAAAGCGTCTCCGCAGGATCCAACATTTCGTATTCGCGGGCTTGCGGGTGATGTGCGGACTGACGCCAAGTTGATGACATAAGTATCTGTTTATGCAGCTTCTTAAAACTCCATCCTTGCGAGATGAATTCATCACTTAACCAGTCTAGCAATTCAGGATGCGAGGGCGGCGAGCCCGCGCGTCCAAAATCATTGGAAGTCGCCACCAGCCCGCGAGCGAAATGCTGTTGCCAAATGCGGTTGACGATCACACGCGAGGCCAGCGGATTGCGGCGATCGCCGATCCACTGCGCCAACTGCAGGCGTCGAGGTTGAGTTGCGGCTGGCCCGCTAGCGCTGATCAAAGTGACCGCGGAAGCGCTCCGCGGGGGGAGCGAGCTGGAGGCAGCAACCGTCGTAGATTCAAACATAGGAAGATCCAGATGGGCCAGAACGCTAGGAAAGTCGGGCGCAATGGCCCGCTCATCAGGATCAGCGGGGATGGTGGTGGGAGAACACGGGCCAGGGTGGTTGCTGACGGTCATAGCCAAAGGCAATGGCACCGGTTTAATGTTGTCCCAAGCGGCTAGCTGCTTGTTCAACTCCTCCAACTCCGCTTTGTGCTCCTTGGTCATCGGTTTCAGTGGCCCACCCGATTCCTCCCAAAACTGACGACCAATCAAGTAGGTCATCTGGGCATCCCAGCTTGTCCGCTCACTAGCCGGCTTGAAATAACTCGCCTGGATGTCTAGCGGGAATTTCTCGACGGTGCTGGTCCACCTGCGTTCATAGTAGGGTTCCAGCAGAGCGTCGATCTTGTCTTGCACTTCGCTTGATTCCTGCCGCCATCGCGCGTGAGCTTGTTGATATTCGTCGCGCTCTTGGCTCGTCGCCGCATCGACATCATCGCGCCAAATCAACGGTTCAAAAAAGGCGCGTAGCTGAAAATAATCGCGCTGCAGGATGGGATCGAACTTGTGGTCATGGCAACGCGCACACGAGAAGCTCATGCCTAGAAAGACATCGCCGGTAACATCGGTGATCTCGTTCATGATGTCGTTCCAATGACCGCGCGCGTCGCGTTGATTGTATTCGTAGATGCCCAGCCTTAGGTAACCTGCGGCCACTCGCAGTTGAGGGTTGTCCCCTTCAATTTCATCTCCGGCCAATTGCTCGCGGACAAAATCGGGATACGGCTTATCGTGGTTGAAAGCCTGCACGACATAGTCGCGATAGCGCCATATGTCAGGTCGATAAGCGTCCAGATTCCAGCCATCCGACTCGCTGTAGCGGACCACATCCAACCAGTGCCGAGCCCAGTGTTCGCCATAGCGCGGGTCATCCAGCAACCGCTCAACCAGCTCTTCCCACGCCGACGTCTGGGCGGCAGTCCAAGAGAGTCGGGAAGACTGCAGGGACTCTGGGCCCGGAGACTCTAACGCGGCACAAGCTGCCAATAGCTCCTCGGGCGAAGGGGGGACTCCCAATAGATCGAAGTACAGACGCCGCACCAACACATGCGGCGGAGCTAGCGGGGCTGGGGTCATGTGCTGAGCCTCCAATTTCGCCAGCACAAACTGATCGATGGTATTGGTCGGCCAGTGACTATTGACGACTGCATGAGGCCGATGGCGGACGACCGGCTGAAAAGCCCACCACTGCCGGTCTTCAAACGCGATCTGACTGGCTGCCTCGCGCAGCGGGCCGGTCAGCTCGGGCCACTTAGCCCCCGCGGCGATCCACTGCTCGAACTGCTCGATAGTCTTGTCCGCGAGCGGTCCCGTGGGGGGCATTTCAAAGCTCTCGTAGCGCAAGGCTTCGACAATCAAACTCTCATCCGGCAACCCTGGTGCCACAGCCGGGCCACTCTCTCCACCAGCCAGCATGCCAGCGGACGAATCAAGACGCAAACCGCCCTCTTGTTTATTGGCTCCGTGGCAGCCAATGCACTGCTCGACCAGCACTGGCCGTATCTCCATTTCGAAGCGCTGGCTGCTGGTATCCTCAGCCTGCGCCGCTGCTACACCGCAGCCGGCCCACAGCCACCCAGCACAAATCCAGAGCCAGCAGCCGTAGATCGCTGCGGTAGAAGCCTGCCGGGCAAGCACGCAACTTTTGCGCCGACTCAGCATCAGCCAACTCAATCGGCTTGGGGAATTCTGCATTCGTGAGTGAGGGTAGGACATAGCGGTACAGCGAGCTCGGGTAAGCAGTTCAAAACGCGGTGAGTTAGGCACCATTGTAACCGAATTTTGCCTGCGACACGTCGCCTGCTGGTGAACGGCAAACGCCGACAGCGCCTGCTTTGCTTGAGGTTGCGAGTCGGGGCGAGATGAGCACGGCGGCCTTGGCTGGCGATTGGCGGGTGAGTAGCTGGCGGGTGACTAGCTGGCCACTGGCGGGAAGCCACTCGCGCCGAAACGAAAAAAGCGGCCTGAGCATATGACTCGGCCGCTTTCTGGGATTCAAATTTTTCGCTTCAAAGCCGGCTTCAAAGCACTGCCTGGCAGGGGCTCGGGCAGACTATTCGCGTGGGCGAATTACACCAGTCAAACCGGCGTAGTCGACGCGGTCGTCGCGGTGCCACAATGGCTGGCCACCACCTACGCGCAGTCGTAGGATCTCGATCTTCTCGGCGGAACCGGCTGGCGCGTCGGTTGGCTGAAAGTCCTCGTTGATTTCAGGATCGAAGTCTTCGTCATGTCCATACTTCAGGATGGCCTCGAAGACATTTTTGCAAACGTCGCTCATTAAATTCTCCTTTGGCTTTGCGTCTGTGGTTCTAAACGGCTGCTGTGGTTCGAAACGGTAATGGTTTATGTTGGGCTCAGCGAAGATTAGCGAAACCCGTTTTCGGTCCCGCCGATCAATCGTTATTCAATTGTAGGTCGACAACAGATGCGATTATTCACGCCTAGCAAGCGAAGTCAAGAATTTTTTCCCTATTTTGCACGACGTTGGTCGATACTCCGTACTTCGCATGCCATGCTTTTCGCACTGTTCCTGCGCATCGGGTCAGCGAGAGTTTGCCGCGCAGCGCTAGCCAGCGGTGTGCTGGGGAGGCACTCGCGCCAAGCGATGTTGTGCTCTCTCCCCTGTGCTGTTGTTTATGGAGCCAATTGTTCCATCGC
>JBEBXX010000494.1:0-3121 GCA_040391435.1 Aureliella helgolandensis
CCGCTTGCGAGAGCTACCACCACTGCTCGGCAGAGCACATGGCTGCCATCGGTCAGCCCTATGTGCTGTTGGATACGCCCGGACTGACCGACTCCGATGCGCCGGCGGCTAAGCTGGCAGAGCAGGCTCTGTCTCTGGCCCCGCTTAAACTGCTGATCATCGCCCGCGACCAATTGCGAGCCGCGGCGAATTTGACCATCGCTCACCAGATCGACGGGGCGGCCTGTGTGCCGATCATTACGTCAGTCGAGCCAGAGGAGCTGGCCGAGGGAGCTGAGGCTGAACGACTGGCTCAAGATCTGCGTGAGCTGCGCGGGCAGTTGGAAGCCAGTGCTCCTCATTCGCGGGTACTACCGGAGGTTTTGGTACCAGACTTTGAAGCCACTGGCGATGAGTCTGCGGCCGGCGAGATTCTGTTGCAGGGGGCGCTCGATCGCTTCAACGAGCTGGGCATTGCCGATGGGCGACTGGGAAATGTGCAAGAGCAACGGGCATCGGCGGCGACGGAGCGTTTAAAATCTCAAGTCGTGCGACTGGTCCACTCAGAGCTGCCGCAGTTGCATCAAGCCGTGGAACAGTTGCACCGCGAGACGCGGCAATTGCCTGAACGCGTGCTGGACTCGCTGCTGGGCAGTTCTGCTGTGCTAGCCACGGGCGTACGCATGCGATTGCGGGCGCGACTGGTGGGCGATACGTCGCTGGTTTGGTTCCCGTACCGAAGCATGATGTCCACGTTGCATCTGACCCAGGGGGCTTGGGATCGGGTCGTATTGGCCATGGCTGGGAGCGTGCCGAGTCTGTTTGGAGCGCTGGCTTCATGGGCCAAAAACGTGCGGCAGAATCACGAGTTCACGCTTGAAATTCAGGACGGCATTCGCCGCCGCACGCAGCAGCAGCTCGAGGAGCGGCTCCGGCCGTTGTGCGAACGATTCCACCGGGCGGTGCTCAAGCTGCGGCCCCGCGCGGAGCGCGGTCGCGACAATATCACTGCCACGGGCATGCGGCTGACGGGCATCGAGGAATTGCAAAGTCGATCGCAGCACATTTTCGATGCGGCCATCGATCGCCACGCCACGTCAGGCTGGCTGGTTCAGGCGTGGGGCTTCGCCGGCGCGGTGCTGTTCTGGCTGTTCATGGCTGGACCGTTTGTGCTGATCTACCGCGAGTACTTCTATGTCTCGTACCAGGTTCTGAGTGGCAAGCAGGCCATGCGTCTAGAAGATTTTCCGCACCCGACTCCCGGCCTGCTGCTGACTAGTTTGTTGCTATCGCTGCTGCCACTGGCCGTGTATTGCATGGTAGTGCTCACGCTGGCCCTCAATCGACGCAAGGTGGAACATGTGACGCGGTTGATCACCCAGGAGCACCAGCAGGCGATCAGCGAGTTGAAAGCCGAGCACGTGATTCGCCTGGAGTACGACGATCCGCTGCTGGAGCAGGCTGAATTTCTGCTAACGCTCAAAGATTAAAAGCTGAGTGAGGTCGCGTCTAAAGCAAAGTCAGCGGTGGCATCGACAGGATAGAACAAGGTGGCGACGGTTCGCGCTACGATGGCCAAGTAGCGTGCGCGGAACTTAGCCTCGGTGACATCGGTAATGGTCGGCCCGCCCATTTTTGGAAAAACAAACTCGGGTATGTTCTTCTGGTAGAGGATCTTCCCGCCTCCAGGAATGTCGTAGACGGTGACTGAAATATCTGACTTGCCCTGATACAGCGTGGCCCCGTTTTTGACCGAAAGATTGACTACTTCTACGGCCACTACGCGATCTGCCTTGACGCCTTTACCGATCTCTAAATAGTCGGCTCCATCACCGCTGTGGGAATCGATCCAACGCTCGACCTCGGATGCCCGCACGACGTCGATCTTTTTAATGTTGGAGTTGAAACCGGCATGGATGTAGTTGGTCAACATGGCCGCGTTGGCATCCGCGGCAAGTCCGCCGTCGGTGAGACACACCACAGCCACACGTTTTTCCTTGAGCCCATCGTAGTCGGCTGGCCGATTGTTACCGGTGATGGCATGGATCATGTTCGCAGCCATGTTGATGCAGCCACCACAGGCCAAAGCGCTGGCGATTAATAGGATCGTAAACACGGACGAGCGAGTCTGCTGGAACATGATGTTTCTGGCTTTAAACTAATGCAAGACACTGAGCGCAAGCGAAGGCGGAAGGTAAGCACCCACGCATAAGTTTCGGCATATAATTAGCCGTTTTGGCGTTAGCCACGGTTGATTGATAAAACAGGAAACTTATGCGTGGGTGCTTACACCACATCGAAGCGGACGATCACTCGAGCAATCGCCAACCCCACTGAGCAACGGCCACGGCCAGCGCGAACCAGAGATACAGGCCGAGCATCCACCACGTGCGGTCACTAGGTAAGGCTTTGTTAACCGCTAACCAATAGCAACTTGCCGGAACAAACGCTAGAGCGATTAGAGCCATCAAGCAACCTCCGGCATTGGCACCTGCGGCCAGCGACCACTCGCCACGAGTGGTCCAGGCCCAAGCGGTGGTCATGCCGCACATCGGACAGCGCGCGTCCCACAGCACCCAGGAGGGACACGCGGGCAGACCCAACTGTTGATGAGTTCCAAAGCCCTGCGGCTCCGGCTCCAACGAGCGGGCGGCGATAAGCAGCAAGGTTAAGGCCAGCGTCGCGGTAGCTAAGGCCCACCGCTGCCGGGGATAAACGGCCAAGTCATTATCTCCATGTGAGCCTGTGAGCATGGGGGGGCTACGCTGCCTATGCCGGATGAATTGCCTGTCCTGAAGACTCGAGTTGTCTCGGTCGATCATTGTAGAAGTCTACTTAATGCATCGCGTCCAATGCTCTCGGAAGTGCCACAGATCTATGAATGCTACCACGCCTGTCGAGAGGATCCGTCTCGTTATCGCCCAACAGTTGAGCCAACTAGGCGCGACGGAAACGGACTCCGTCGAGGAGTCGATATTGATTCGCAACGGGCTGTTCTGCGGCCGCAAATTTAGGTGCTCGGGATATCACGTGGTGTGGTTCATCGAAGAGGACGAGATTAAATTCTTCAGTCCTTGTGGCGACTTACTCAAGGCAACCTCAGCCATCGCGTGCATCCATGAGTATGAAGCCCAGTTGAGCT
>JBEBXX010000495.1:0-3119 GCA_040391435.1 Aureliella helgolandensis
GCCAAGCGGCAGCATGGTGCGGGAGCGGTCCACGACACTAGTGTCGCTTATCGCTCCGCGATCAGAAGTTCTTGTTGCAACTGAAAAAACTCGGCTACAATAGCAGCCTTCGTTGCACTCTTCGCCAAACCGGCAATCTTCATTGAGCAGATGTACTTGGGGAACAAAACGATGAGCCGACGCCAAGGGCGAATGTTAACGCTAGCTCTCATTTCTTTACTCCCCCTAGCCGCATTTGCCGCCGAAGACAACTCACTCACTGAGCAGCGTAAGCGCACCGGGCCACCCAACGTCATCATCTTCTATACTGATGATCAAGGCTCGCTCGACGCCAATTGTTATGGTTCGCATGACCTAGTGACACCGACCATCGACAGGCTGGCAGAGACAGGCATTCGCTTTACGCAGATGTACGCGCCGTCAGCCATCTGCTCGGCTTCGCGAGCTGGGTTGATGACTGGACGCTTCCCAGCTCGCGCGGGCGTGCCCAGCAATGTGGGTGATGCCGACGGTACGGAAGGACTGCCTCACAGCGAACTTACAATCGCCGACATGTTGCAGGCGAGCGGCTACCGCACGGCACACATTGGCAAATGGCACTTGGGACATCGTGCGGAGACGCGCCCGAATGGACAAGGTTTCGACTTTTCATTTGGACACATGCAAGGTTGCATCGACAACTATTCGCATTTCTTTTACTGGAACGGACCCAATCGCCACGACCTGTGGCTCAACGGGACGCAGATCTCTCGCGACGGTGAATTCTTCGGTGATCTCATGCGCCAACACTGCAAGCAATTCATCAGCCAGCAGCCGGAGCAGCCATTTTTTATCTACATGGCCATCAATTGGCCGCATTATCCCATGCAAGCCAGTGAGAAATGGCGTGATTATTACGAGCAGCGCATAGCAGACCCGCGGCGCGCACGATATGCCGCACTGCTGAGCACAGCAGATGAATTGATGGGTGACATCGTTGATCACATTGAAACTTTGGGCTTGCGCGAGGACACGCTGATCGTCTATCAATCGGATCACGGTCATAGCGTCGAAGAGCGTGCCTTTGGGGGCGGAGGAAATCCGGGACCCTATCGCGGTTGCAAGGCTAGCTTGTTCGAAGGTGGGATTCGGGTTCCAGCGGTAGTCTCATGGCCGAGCATGCTTCCTGCCGGTGAAACTCGGGACCAAGCGGTCTTCGGCTGCGACTGGTTGCCGACGATTGCAGACTATGCTGGCTGCACACTCGACGTGGAGCTGGACGGAAAGAGCCTTCGCGCGGTGATCGAGTCTGGCGAGCAACAGAGCCCTCATCAGCACCTGTACTGGTTGCTCGGAAGGGGCGCAAACGCTCAGTGGGCGGTGCGACAAGGCGACTGGAAACTACTCGGGAACCCCAAGGATCCGCGCCAGCCCGGCGCGCTTGGTCAACGGGATAAACTGTTTTTGGCAGACTTAAAAAACGACCTGGGCGAATCTGAGAATCTGGCTGAGAAGCACGCTGACATAGTTGCTCAGCTTCGCGCCATCCATTTCGAGTACCAAGCTGCTATTGAAAGCGAGTAAATCTGCGCAGCTTGTCGTAGCTCGCATGTTTAGACTTGATCTGCGGTCCACCAGTCGCGGGCGGCGGAGTAGTAGCCGCGCTGCGGACAGTTCTCGACGTCTTGTGGCCGCGAAGCGACTTCGCGTATATGCGCTCGTTGGACCATCAGGCACATGTCCAGTAGGTCCTGCACCAGCGGCATGGCAAATGACCAATCGTCGCCTCGCGAATCGCCGATGACCTGCTTCAGTTCAGTTGCCAAGTGGGTAATTGCCGGCAAGTCGTGCAGCTCGCCAGCGCAGGCCAACTTCTCTAGGGAATCCAGCAACACCTTGGGGTCTTGAGCTTCGAAGGCGTGCATCGTTCGCTCAGTCAAGTGCCCGATGGTTAGAGCCTCCTTGGCGCCTGCCTCGGGTTTCAGGAAGCGACTATCAGCTCGCCAGCCAACCTGTGCCGCAATAAATCGATCTACCAACTGCGGATCGAACTGACTTCCCGCACAGCGCCGCAATTCGATGAAAGCTTGCTCCGGTGCGCGCCCGTTGCGGTACACACGATTGGAAACCATCGCGTCGTAGGCGTCCACGATGCAGATGATACGAGCTCCCAGCGGAATCGCCTCGCCAATTGGCGAACCCGCGGGAGCGCCCTGGCCGTCGTATCGGAAGTGATGAAAGCGGACAATGTCAGCCAGTGCAGCGCAATTGAACGAGGATTCTACGATCTCGACGCCAATTTGTGCGTGTGCCTCCATCACTTTCCATTCGTCGGGGGTGAGTTTACCGGGTTTCAGCAACACGGAATCGGGCACTCCTATCTTGCCTATGTCGTGCAAGATGGCCGCGATCTCTAAGACATACAACTGGCTAGCGGTCATGAGGCCGCGCGCCAGGCTGACGGCCATCTCTGCCACGCGCTGGCTGTGCAGCGCCGTGTCGGCGTCGCGGTAAGCCAGCGCTGAGTGCAGCGAGGCGACGGCGTAGTACGAGATGGGTTGATCACCCATCGCAGGCAGAACCAAAATCTTTTCGGCTGCCTCCGCAGCCAAGCTTGGACTCCAACAACGCACGGCATTGCGACCCGCGTGTTTGGCGGCGTAGAGTGCCTGATCAGCTTGCTCGATGATTGCTTGAAAGCTGGTCGCTCCGAATTCGCTGCCCGACACGCCCAGGCTGGCTGTCACACGGTATGGTTCGGCCAATTGGGATTCGATCGCCTGCCGGATCGACTCGCCTATCGCCGTGGCCTGCTGAGCATTCATACCAGGCAGCACTACACAGAATTCTTCACCTCCATAGCGACCCGCGAAACCGGGTTCGGAAACGGCATTTTGAATTGTGCGCGCCACGTCCTTGAGCACCTCGTCTCCGACGGCATGCCCATGATTATCGTTCAATTTCTTAAAGTGATCCACGTCGAACATGATGCAGTTAAGTGCTTGTCCGCGGTCTGTAAATTCATACCACAAAACCTCCAGTTGTTCGTACAATGAGCGGCGATTGAAGGCACCCGTTAAGACGTCTCGGGAAGCCAACTCTTTCAAACGCAGATTTTGTTGGTGAATCTGTTCCTTGGA
>JBEBXX010000496.1:0-3118 GCA_040391435.1 Aureliella helgolandensis
AAACTTGGAAGTGGTCGAGGTGCGAGTTTTATTATGGGACGGCAAATTGACCAAAGCGGTCCTATTAACCATCACCACGCTGATCGGATTCCTGATGGGCTTCTTTGCTCGTACGCTATGGACTGTGCGTGCCTGGCACCGCCGCAGCAAGTCCACGTGACATGCGCTGGCTTACCAATCTGTTATTCAATTGCTAAACATCACCCAAGGTCGTCGCCATCATGGATGTCGTAGCCATCGACTTCGAAACCGCTAACAACCGGCCCGATAGCGCCTGCCAATTGGCCGCGGTCGTAGTCCGCGATTCACAAATCGTGTCGGAGCACAGTTGGCTCATTCGTCCTCCCAGAATGTATTTTTCGCCGCGCAACATCGCCATTCACGGCATCCGACCTGAAGACGTCACTCACGCTCCGACGATGGAGCAGGTGTGGTGCGAACTGAGCACGATCTTTGACGGTCAGATTTTGGTAGCTCACAATGCGCGGTTCGACATCGGCGTGCTGGTGGCCAGCCTGAGCGCTTTCGACGTGGCCTGCCCCGCCCTACAGTTCACCTGCACGCGCATGCTAGCGCGTGCCGCATGGCCAGGCCGCAGCGGCTATGGCCTCAAGCCCCTGGGCGATTGGCTGGGCGTTCAGTTCCAACATCACGACGCGCTGGAAGATGCGCGGTGCTGCGCCCGGATCGCATTGTCGGTTGAAAAACTTCACACACCGGGCGACCTGAGCCAGCTCGAAGCCCACTTGCAGGTCAGCCGCGGCAGCTACCGACATAGCCAGATCACTTCCCCGCGTTCCCTGCGCGGACGCCGGAGTGCAGCCGGTGGACGCGTGTCGAGTGGTTCCCCCACCGCCGATCGCTGGGGATTTCCCAATCGCCGCAGTCAGATCGGCGTGGTCAATCCAAGTGAAGTGCTGGCCGCTTCTGCCGAACAAAAGCCACTCGCAGGCAAATCCATCGTGCTGCTGGGGCCACTGCGGGGTTTGGATATGCAGCAGAGCCATGCGCTGATCAACAGCTTGGGCGGACACTGCCAAACAAACATCGATGCGACAACCAGCTACGTGGTCGCCTGCGGACAGACGCTGATCGACGCCAAGCAACAGCTCGGACAAGTTCCCTCTGAGCCAGTTCAGCGCGAACCGAGAAGGCACGATGGCGGGCCGCAGCCCAGCGGCATCCGCGTACTGAGCGAGCGGCAATTTCGCGCCCTGCTTCCTGGCGGCAAGGCCAGTGTCAGTTGGTAGAGGGCGGAGACAATTGCATTTTAACGAGCCGCGAGCTGTTCCAGCTTCGATGTTTAGTCCAGCGCCGCTTGGCTCGCTCGCCCGCCCGCTCGCGAACCCGCGAACCCGCGAACCCGCGAAAATCAAACCTGCGGCCGGCCCATGCGATCTAAAACGTTGCGAGTGATCTGCTGCAAGCGCGGATCGGGGCCTTGAGGCGATGTGTAGACGCTGGGCCGCACATAGCCGGGCGGATCGGACAGCCCGTCGGCCCACCAACACGTCGCCGCATTGAATACAAAATTCCCTTTCGGTCCAGGATAGACCGTGGCGGTATACTCGCCGCCGTTTAAGACCCCCGGAGCGGTTTGCGTTGGCCCGCTGGCTACAATTTCCAGGCCCGGGATCTCGGCTGGATCGCCGTGATATTCCCAGCCAATAACACCCGGTATGGCATCGCCGCTGTGCATGCCAGTGCCAGCGTACAACCAGTGCTCGGGCAATCTGCAGATCCAATCGGCACCGCCGGTGACAGGGCCCGTGCTATGCGCCCCCATCAGTTCGTTAGCATACGGTGGCACGTGTTCCAATTCCGACATCGATTCGAAGTCGCGCATGCCGCCTGGCGGTCCAAACACGCCCACCCGCCGCAACGAGCGCGTGGCTTCATCCCAAGCGATTCGTCCACAGACCGCATTGCCGGAAAAAAATCCCACGCTAACCCCTGCGGCGATGGCCGCCTGCATGCTGCGGAACATCTCGATCGTCCAGTATTCATCGTGCCCGACGCTTAAGAAACCGGCCCCGCGTTTGGCTTGATTCGCATCGCGATGCAGATCGGTGTTGGAAATATAGCTCACGTCATAGCCTTCGCGCTCCAGCCAGTGCACCATGGGGAACTCCCACAGAAAAAATTCGCCAGAACCGATCGACAGAGGCGCATCGAAAATCTGGCAGTACTTGCCATACGGGCGATTGAAACTCACCTGCGATTTATTGCCCCAATGCCACTGATTCTCGCCGTCATCGTACAGTGAGAACTGGGACGGCCAGCGGTTGTAAGCTTGCCACGTATGATCGCTGCACTGGAACACCAAGTTCGGTTGCCGCTGATCGCGGACCACAAAGATGACATAACTCTCAAGGCCTTCGGTCTGCTCCGACAGCTTACCCACGTACACGCCACTGAGCCAGTCATCGGGAATTTGCAGTTCGTAACTAACCTTCCACTGGCAGTTCTGCAGTCGTCGCTCCGCCACTTCGGGCATCGCTTGAACTTGCCCCTGCAGCGTTTCGCTGGCGTGGACCAAACGGCCTCCATCGCCAGCGTAGTAGCCCAGACGATAGAATTCGATCTTGAAATCGCTGGCCGGATTGGTGCTAACCATGATCTGCAAAGTCTGCCCAGCTTCGATGCTGGCATGCGACGCGTAGCCTTCGATCCACGGGCAGCGATACTTGGACGCGGGATCAACACGAGTCTTAGCTAACATCCAACTACGCGTGCCGGGTCGAGCGTTTTCGTCGACGACCCAGCTCGTTGTCGCGGCGGCGCGCAGCGCCTGCCCACCGGCCGGCTGTGCGGCCAACCAAGCCGTGCTGCCAACCGCTCCCAATTTCAGCAAATCTCGTCGATCGAATTCATGAGCCATTGAGATACCTTTTGCCAGGTGGACTAGATCTATAACTGAGCTATACCGGGCCTCAATCTTAATCGATTTCGAGAGCCACCCTCGTCTGCTACCATTTTATTTACACGCGATGCTTATTCCTTTCGTGCCGCGCGTAGGCTCGTAACGAGCACAGCGCTGTTACGGCACACCCCACGAAAACGCACTGACCCGCCACGAGAGCCACCCTCGTCTGCTACCATTTTATTTACACGCGAT
>JBEBXX010000497.1:0-3113 GCA_040391435.1 Aureliella helgolandensis
CTATATCTCCTGTGGTACCTAGCCGCAAAAAGCCTTCACTGTGCGGGTCGAGATTCTGATCCAACAAAAATGTCCCCATCCCGTCGATAACTCGAAAGACGCCAATGTTCGTCTTGCCGTCGCCGTTCCAGTCTCCGACAACTGGCTGATCACCTGGCAAGCCGAACGACGCCCCAATGGGCTGCTGCAGGTCTGGCTGCCCGCCTAAAAGCCACTGCGTGGCCAAGCCACTGGCAGCCTGCGGGCGATAGGCTCCCAGCAGGCTGCGCCCGCTACCGATCCAGTCTCCTACCACGGGTTGGTCTCCGGCAGAGCCATGTCCTGCAGGTTGATTCCCACCTCCATCGCGGTCAGGGTTGATCTGCCAGTGCAGTAAACCATCTTCGCCGGGCGATACCCACGCGATGTCGCTCTGTCCGTCGCCGTCAAAATCGCCGACCACTAGCGTCCCTTCGGATACTTGCAGCGAGCGCGTCGACTCACTGATTTGCCCCTCTGCCGATTCGCTGCGCAGACTCAGCTCCACACGTTCATCGTCCACTCGCCGATAAACACCCAAGTCGTGTACACCATCTCCGTCAAAGTCGCCGACGAATGGCTTATCTCCGGGTTCGCCGAATTCGATCTTGCGATCGGGATTGCCATCGCGATCGTAGTCTAGCAACCACAATCCCTGGCGATAGACGCCAAGAACGGGAACCAGCGGCAAGTTAACAGCTTCGACTACCGCTTCGACTCGCACTTGCGGACGCGCCGCGTCGTTAGTTTCAAAAACCAACCGCGCCACGTGATTCCCCTCGGACAAGGGCCTGAGCTGGAACTCAATAAAAGCCGGGGCTTGATGCCGCAAGCGGTGAATTGTCGGATCACCGCTCAAGCGGATGTCCCCTTCCGCCTGAGGCGCACCGATAGTCAGCAGATGATCGCCGACATTCATCAGCGTCACGAGTCGTTGGACTGTCGTGCCTGGTCGAATCTTACCAAAGTCGACGCGAATGGTCCCTTGAGCATCCAGCCCCCCCTCTAAAACTGCGAGGGTCGGTCCCGAAAAATAGGCGTTCAGCGAGCAGGTGAAATTTTGGCTCGTGCCATCGTCGGTGAGCATATGCAGAGACAGCTCAGCGGGTTGCAGCATTCCACCAGCGGACTCGAGGCGGGCGTTTAATTGGATGGAAGCATCGGGTAGCAAGCGCCACGGCGTCGAGGAATCTTCCAGCAATTGCAAACAACCACTGCTTAGAACTCCAGACAAGGTAATCGGCCGCGGTGAACGGTTGGTTACGACCAATGCCCGCGGCAGGGACACTCCGCGTTGATAACTGCCTAAAAACTGCCTGTTGGCCAAGTCGGGCGACGCTGAAATAGCCAGGCGTAGGGTCTCAGCCCCATCCGCTAACTCGTCTACCCGCTGGCTGCCGTCGCTTAAGGCTAGCAGTTCGACTACGAGACCTTCTACATCGTCGGCCGGTTTGATAAGACTTTGGACAAGGCGCAGCCCCATACGCTCGCTGGGCAGATCGGCCAGCATTTGATATTTCGCAACCGCACTGACTCCAGAGCTGACCGTCCAAGCCGATCCACCGCGAATGGAGCGTTCCGCCTGATTCGGGCTAACCTGTAAAGCCGGCTGCGGCGCATCGTGCATCCACTCCGTCGCGTTTCCCAACATGTCGAACAACCCCCAACCATTGGGCTTGAGGACACCGCCCGCGATAGGCTTCAGTAGACTGTGTGGCCGACAATGCGCATAATTTGCAAGGTATCTTTCACTGCGCCCCCAATATCGATCGGTAGCGGTTCCGGCCCGCGCGGCAAACTCCCACTCTGTCAGAGTGGGCATGCGGAAACCTCGCCGCAAGTGCGCATCGTCAACTCCGCGGTAGCGATGGTTCGGCAGTTCTTCATAGCACAGCTCATCGGCGTCCAGGCCCATGACTTTCGTTAATCGATTGCAAAACGCAGCGCACTGATGCCAAGAGATCTCTGTCTTAGGCAGGGACACAGGACGGTCCACCATGCTCTGCGGATCCTCCATGACCCATTCCCACTGCGCCGCGGAGACTTCCATGGTGGAGATTGCAAAGTCAACTAGCGGTTGAGCACTGGCAGTGGTTCCAGTAGCGACTAAAGTCGTGCGGCTCGGATAGCATGCGATCATTGAAACATTGGGAAGGATCTCAAACCACTGCCGCTGCTCAGACGGTGCTGGGAACCCCAGGTGCTTTTGCAGTCTCAGGGTCGCGGTATCTTCATTCCAGCGTCTGAGCAACCAACCGCAAACAGAGTGCGTCGCCCCACCAGGCTCATGAACATACCAATGCTCCAACTTCTCTACCAACAGGCTGCGGTCTGACGCCGGCAATTGCTGTTCGGTGTATTCTGCCAGCGCTAACAGCAAGCCGATTCGCACATCGGGCCTGTGCTCGATCATCGCTTGGTCGATCAGCCGCTGCGGCTCCACCGAAGCGGCTGCACACATGTGTATCAACGCCGTTTGCAAAGTGTTATCGCTGCTCGCACCGAAATGCGCCCAAACCGTGGATGGCACCTTGTCATGAGCTTTCAAGCGAGCCAGGATCATGGCCGCGGCCAAGTCGATTTCCGGCGGCGCAGCTTGGCTGATACCCTTTGGCAATAGGGCTGTGATCGAACGGTCCAGGTGCGCCAAATCGGCCGGTGACACCACGGCTGTAGGAAAATTTGCAGACTCGTCCAACGAGCTATCGGTTTGCAAGTCGCCAGCCAGCGTGGCTGCGTTTGTCGACGGCGAGCGGGGTGCGGAATGCGTCCACAGAAAGCCCAGTCCGCCGGCGACCAACAGCCCGGCGCAGGCGATTAGCGCCCATTGCCCCTTGCGAGAGCCACGCCGCACGTATCGACGGAGCGCAATTGCGAAATCGCCGGCCGTATTAAAGCGATCCATGGGATCCTTGGCCAGCGCCTTCATGCAGATCTGGTCGAACTCCTTAGGCACGTCCGCGCGCTGGCGCAGCGGTGGCGCAGGTATCGTTGCGATCGAGTTCGCAAGTGTGTGTTGGGACGCGTTGGGAGGCAGAAAGGGATGCACACCGGTGGTCAACTGATACAGAATGACGCCCAACGAAAAGACATCT
>JBEBXX010000498.1:0-3107 GCA_040391435.1 Aureliella helgolandensis
CGTCCAACATGCGCTCGGCTAACGCAGCGGCAAGCGGCTGGTCCTGGCTGTCCTGCTCGATCTTTCCTATGGCCCAGATCGCGGAAGTGCGGCATAGATCGCCCATGGTGTGCTGCTTGGGAATATACAGCTTCAATGTCTCAAGCGCTGGTTGAAAGCGGTTGCGACCCAGCGCCTCGAATAAAAACGATTGACGCAGTTGCTCGGGCAGCTCGACGCGCTCACCACCCTGCAAACGTTCGGTGATGGTCTGCACATGCTGCAGCACGGCCTGCATCTGTTGTGGCGTATGCGCCAGTTCCTGCAGCGCCCAGGCGGCCAGCAAGCTAGTTTCCGGACGCGGGAAATCTAGCAGTTTTAAATATGCGGGGCACCACCGCGTATCATCCAAGGCGACTGAAAGCAGTATGGCCTGTTCAATAGCTCGATAGTCTTCACCGCTCAATTGCTCGTCGATGATTTCGTCGATGACCTCATCGACAACTGGCTTCAGCTCTGCACGCTGGGCTTTGCGCAAGAGATTGCTACGGACCGCCGTTCGCACTTCGTAGTTTTTGTCGCCAATGCGCTGGGACTGCAGGCGCAGGCTCTCTACATCATCCGACTTATCGAGCACAGACACGGCCTGAGCTCGCAGATTGTTGTCGGCTTGACTCAGCATCTGCTCAGCCAGTGCGCGGGCCCGCTCGGGGTAGTTGCGACTGATGGCTGTGTAAGCGGCTAAGCGCGCGGGCTGATGTTCGCTGTCGAGAACCGCCTGGAGAACTTGGCTGGCTTGAGGGCTCGTGTGATGGCTGAGCAACTCGGCAGCGAGCAGCTCGCGATGCTCTAACTGCGTAGCCACAACGTCACTCGCCAATTTTTCCAAGCCTTGGTCCATTACCTGTCCGAGCGCCCGAGCGACGACGATTTTCGTGGGAATTGGCAGGCGATCGCTACGCAATAAATTTTCCAGTGCCGGAGCGTCTTGTTCGGCGCCCAGGGCCCCGATGCCCGAGGCGGCTAAATGCAGATCATGCAAAGTGGCGGACTCATCCTGTAGGCGGCTGCGCCATAGTTCATGCGCCTGCGGGCGCTTCCACTCTAGCAGCGCGCGTTCGATCAGCGGCCGGGTCGATGTGTCGTGCCCCAACTCTTGCCACAGCGCGCTGGCGTGCGAGGCATCGGCCAAGGCGATCGCGGCACCGGCCAGCGCTAGACGCACTTGACGATTATCCATGTTCGTCTGCAGACGCTGCAACATCGCCTTGAGGGCGGCCTCGCGTCCCTCGAGTCGCTCGCTGCCGGCGTGCAGGATGGCCAGTTGTGCTTCATCCAGGACGACTTGAAGTTGCTCGGATGCGAATCGTTCCGGATGCAGTTTCACCGCTGGTCGATTGGGAGGTGTCAGCCAGACGATGCCCAGATCGGGTTCAATCTCCCAGCGGTGGACCAGACGCGGTGGCTCGTCCGCTTGCGCAAGTGGCACAGTCCGTTGGCCCGTGAGGCTCACAGCGCACATCAGACAGACGAAGATTTTCCAGAGGTATATGTTCATAGATCTTTTTTAGTATTGGTCACTCGGGACGAGTCATCCACCAGGTACGAATTGTAAGAATGGCCAGACATGCAACAGCCACACCACCACCTATCCACCAACTCCCTGGCGTCAGATGATACTGCTCAAAACCCGGTGCATGCATTTCGCTTAGCGCGGCCGCGGCGGGATTGATGCGCAATACGCGTTCGACCAGCAAGGGACCGAACGGCTTGCCGCGGGCCAGCCATACCAGTAGCTTGCCCACGAAGAGCGTCAGCAGGACAGCGTAGCTGGTTGCGGTAGCTACCGCCGTCGACCGGCAGAACGCGCTGACGCAGCCGCTGATGGTGACAACCATCGCCACGGCGACCAGTAGTGAAATGATCACATTGTTGACTTGCCCGCTCATGGCTGGCTGGATGTAGCTCAACACCGCATAGCCCGGAAGCGTAGCCAGCAACACGAGCAGCATGGTCCACACGACGCTCATCAATTTGCCGGACAAGATTCGCCAAGCAGGAAAGGGCGTAGCGCGGAGCAGTTGCCAACCACCGCTCTCGACCTCAGCCGCGATCAAGTTGGCTCCCAGGCTAGGACCCACCAGCAGCAACAGCGCTAACTGCATTAGAACCAGCGGCCCAGCGATCCTCTCCACTCCCCAGCTAACCGTGCCGGTAGCGGCTAGAACGGTCAGCAGCAATGAGACGATGGCGCACATGGCTACCAACCGCAGCAGCCAGTGCAGGCGACCAAATTTGCGCGTGCGAAACTCCTTAACCATGACTGGGTTCAGCCACCATGGAATGGACGCTTTGCGCTGTTGCGGGTCGACTAGATAATTCATCCGTCGCAGCCAGCTAGTCGAGCCGCCCGCGCGGTCGACCACTTTGCCAACCGGACGTGGGCGATCCAGTCGCAGCGGGTCGAGCTGGTGAATTGTGCTGATCGCGAAGCCTGCGGTGAGAAGCCCGCTGGCGACCAAAAACTCAGGCAGTCCCGTACTGATTCCCAGCGAGGCTGTAGCCGATTGAGTAGCCGTAATATGCTGCAGGGCAGAGATGGGTGAGAGGGCGGTCAGCCACTGCGCCGCGAGCCCCCACAGGCCTGATAAGTTACCGATCCAAATCAGCGGTCCGAGTGACAGCACGGCCAGCGCCAGCACGCAGGCGTAAGTCATCCGCAGACTAGCGTCGCTGGAATGCGAACGGATGCTGATCCACAGGCCCACCGCCGTGTATTGTACGGCCATCGCGAACAACACCACTGTTAGTGGGAGTATGTGATCCGCCAGTGAAATACCGCCCATCGCCAAGCAGGCTGCCATAGCGGGTAGGCTGGCTGAAATCAGAATCATGGCCAAGCTGACATTGCTCGCAAATTTGCCCCAATAGATCTGTAGTGGTGAAGCGGGTGAATTGAGCAGGAGGGCAAGCGTCCCCTTGCGCCGCTCGGTGACCAGCGATGTGGCCGGGAAAGGGGGGACCAACATCATCACGGCCAGTGCCAGTGCGAACGCCAAGGGTTGAAAGACCAACATGGCTCCCTGGCTGACCACATCTAAAGTGGCGTCCGTTGGCCAGCGTAGCAG
>JBEBXX010000499.1:0-3104 GCA_040391435.1 Aureliella helgolandensis
CCGTGCGCATCGTCTCTGTCGCTGGGAACTCTTCTGTCGCTGGGAACTCTAGCAAATGCTAGTTGTGACGCGAAGCCCGTTTTAGAGCAAAAGCGATGCTCTTTGATAGCAATCTTTTTGGTCTGTTAGCCAGATGCCAAATGTTCTAGGGTGTATTTAGGTAACCAGAAAGCAAACGCGGACCAAGTGCGGAATGCCTTGCCGGTGCGCCGGGTTGCCAATGATTCGTGGCTGATGCAAGCGGTCAGCGCAGGCCTAAGCATAGCGAAGAGTAGCATGGCTGATTTCAAAACTCACATGACGGTAAGCACGGCCACTGGCGCGGTGCTGGGGCTGGCTGGCTTACAAGCTGGCTTGCCTTACACGACCTGCATTCTCGCTGGCGGCCTGTGCAGCGTCAGTGGTATGCTTCCCGATTTGGATAGCGACTCGGGGCGACCACTGCGCGAGGCAACCACGCTGGGTGCCGCCGTGATTCCGATGTTGATGGTCGAGCGCTTCCAACGCATGGAGCTGGATCACGAGTCGATGGTCCTGGCGGCCGGGTTGGTGTACGTCACCATCCGTTTTTTCCTGGCCGAAATCTTCCGACGCTACACGGTGCATCGCGGTATGTGGCATAGCGTTCCAGCCGCAGTGATCGTCGGCATGGTCGCCTTTTTAATCATGTGCTGCGAAGACATCAGTTTGCGCCTGTTCAAAACATCGGCCGTGGTTCTCGGTTTTTTGAGCCACCTGATCCTGGATGAGATCTGGTCGGTCGATTTCCGCCGCGGCAAATACATGTTCAAGAGTTCGTTTGGCACTGCGCTGAAGCTGTGGGGCAACAACACTTGGGCCAACTACGTAACGTGGGGCAAGCTGGTCTTGATCGGTGTGTTGGTTTGGCAAGACGAAGGCTTTATGTCGCGCTTCGGATTTGAACACGAGCATGTTCCGCATACCGCCTCGCAACTGCTCGATATCATCGTCCAGCGCAGCGAACATTGGCTGCGCTAGAATTGTTTACGACTGTCGATCAGGATGGTGACGGGGCCGTCGTTAACTAGAGCCACCTGCATGTCTGCTTGGAACCTCCCCTGCCCGACTTCGACGCCGGTCAGCGACAAGTGCTGGCAGTAGAATTCGTAGAGTTCATTGGCTGCGGCTGGTGGCGCCGCTTGGATGAAACTCGGGCGCCGCCCCTTGCGCGCATCGCCCAGCAGCGTGAACTGACTGACCACCAGGGCTGCTCCCTGGCGGTCGACAAGGCTGCGATTCATCAGTCCCGCGGCGTCGCAGAAAATGCGCAGACCCGCCGTCTTGTCAGCTAGGTAGCGTGCGTCGGAATGCGTGTCCCCCTGCTCGACTCCCAGCAGAATCAAGAGGCCCTCTCCGATCGCAGCAATGCGCTCGCCGTCGATGCTCACGCTGGCTTCAGTGACGCGTTGGATTACGGCTCGCATCGTGCACTACTTGGGGCTTACAGGAATTTGCGGGTCAAGCCTTGGACGCGGTAGGGCAAGCCCTGGATGCGGATGAATCCCTCGGCATCATCTTGATTGTAGGTTCCGCCGGCTTCCATGGTTGCGATACCTTCGTCGTAGAGGCTGTTGGGACTGCGGCGTTCCATCACGGTGACGTTTCCTTTGTACAGCCGCAGTTTGACTTCGCCGGTTACCACTTGATGCGACTGCTTGATGAAGGCCATCAGGGCCTGCATTTTGGCGGCGTACCAGAAGCCGTAGTAGACCATCTCAGCCACCACGGGGGAGAGCGTATTGCGGAGGTGGACTAGGTCGCGGTCGAGCGTGAGTTGTTCGATGTGCGCGGTGGCTTCGTAGAGCAGCGTCATGCCGGGGGCTTCATACACTCCGCGGCTTTTCATACCCACAAAGCGATTCTCGATGACGTCGATGCGGCCTACACCGTTGCGGCCACCGATGTCGTTTAACTGCGTGACGACCTCGAGGGCTGAGCACTTCTTGCCATTGACGCTCACGGGCTGACCCGCTTCGAAGCCGATGCTGACTTCTTCGGGCTTCTCGGGGGCTTCGACCGGACTGCAGGTCATTGTGAAGTCGACTAGGTCGACGCCGCACACGTCGAGCTGTTCCAGATCGCCGGCCTCGTAGCTGATATGCAGCACGTTCTCATCGGAGCTATAGGGCTTTCGCGTGGTAGCTTTGACCGGAATCCCCTTGGCTTCACAGTAGGCCAGCATCTCTTTGCGGCCCGGGAATGACTCGCGCCATTCGGGCGTCCGCCACGGGGCGTAGACGCGGATATCCGGCCGCAGCGCCTCGGCAGCCAATTGAAAGCGGCACTGGTCGTTGCCCTTGCCGGTCGCGCCGTGCACATACACCTCCGCGCCAACTTCCGCAGCTACTTCGAGGATGGCTTTGGAGATCAGCGGCCGAGCGATACTGGTGCCGAGCAAATACGGGCCTTCGTATTTAGCTTGCCACATCAGCACGGGAAAGGCAAAGTCGCGGCACAGCTCCTCGCGCGCGTCGATCATCCGCACGCTCTTGGCACCCACCTTCAAGGCCTTGTCTTTGACCTGCTGCCGGTCCTCGCCGGGCTGCCCCAAGTCGACATACACCGCGTGAACTTCATAGCCTCGGTCGATCAGCCAGCCTAGCATGCATGATGTATCGAGTCCTCCGGAGTATGCCAATACGCAGACAGTCATAGCTCAAAAACCTTTTTGCGGTCAAAATAGTGACTAAATTTGTTAAACAGCCTTCGAATTGTCCCCGCCGTAGCCCAACTTGACAACGGGCTGTAACGCTCGTGGCTGTGGAATAACCGCCATGGAATATCGAAGTGAATCATGGCGGAAGTCGCCAGAAGAAAGTTCTCAGCATGTCGACAGCAGAGTCCAGTCGAAATCCGTCCGCCCCGAAAGAGCCTGGCGCAACGGAGCCAGAGCAATGGCTGGCCAGTGCTCAAGCCGGCGAGATGTCGTGGAGCGAACTAGCCGAACGATTGCTGAGCTTAGAGTACGCCGCCGGCTCAGCCCATCGCCCCGACGCCGACCGCGGTCGGCGGTGTGGCTTTGGTGAAGTCATCTTTGGCAGCGGCAAATCGGCCCAGGATATCTGCACTATTGCCGAGCAATT
>JBEBXX010000500.1:0-3102 GCA_040391435.1 Aureliella helgolandensis
TGGCAAGGATCGCGGAGCGATCCACGACAATGGGCGCGGAGCGATCCAGTTAGTGCCGGAAGTGATTGCCGAAGTCGAGCGCGTCGGCGCTCACGCGATTGGTTACCGAACTGAAGGCGAGTGGCCCGGCGAGCGGTGAAACGATTGGACCCTGCACGTCGCTCTCAAAATAGTGCGAGTAGGCTATGCTGCACGCGATGTTGCTACAAAAGTCATAAGTTCCACCCGTGCTCAGCATGTGCTGGTAAAACAGCGGCGTGGCCAGGTTGTAGAAAGATTCACTGTCGCGAATTGGGCTCTGGTTATAGGTATATCCACCGCGAAGTGTGAGCCGCTGACCAACGCGACGCTGCGCGCCAAACGCTGACGCAAACACACTGCTCCAGTCTAGGCCTTCCAAGCGCCCATCGGGTTGGAACCTTGCCGAGCTACCAAAACCATCGGTGTGGGCATAGTCAAAATAACGGAAGTCTGCCGCGAATAACCAATTCTCATAGCGGCTCACACCCACGCCCAGCGATAGTATCATGGGCAGATCGACGTCCGCAGTCAGCGTTCGTGGAAAACCGTTTTCGTCGCGACCGTGCAGTTCGAACGTGTCCATCCAGGTGGGACTTTTGATCGATGCGCCGAGATTGATTCCCTCGTGCCCCTGGTAAAACACGCCGGCCTGGACACCTCCGCCCCACTGATAGCGCGACGCACTGCCGGCTGAGTAGGTGCCATCGGCATTGGCAGAATCCACAATGAACGGCTCCAAGGCGATTTGCCCGGTGGTGATCGTAGGACCGACCGCCACAGACAATCGCTCTGTCACAGCGTAGGACAAATTCGGCGCTATTTGAATAAAGCACGCGTCCGAGCTCACGCCGCCAAGCCCGAGCGGAGCGGGCATCAGAACCGGGTTGGTTGGATCGGAAGGGACGTTCGTTTTAAAGCCGGCGACCGAGTTGACTCCCAGACCAAACGTCCACGGAGAATCGCCCAAGTGCTGCACCCAGCCAAAATTCGGTAGTGGTACGCTTCCCGAGTCCGCGGAGGTCGTGCCGGAGAAGGGCCCGAACGTCGAGCTAACCTCGTGTTCGGTGGAGAGGAATCCCAGGCCGACTTCCAGTTCATTCTGCTGCAGTCCGCTGATCGTGGCCGGATTCCAGTAGAGCGCGCCGATAGCGCTCGAGGGAGCGGCGGTGGACGCGCCCCCCATGCCGCGGTGGATTGGCCCGCCTGCAGAGAGGATGGCTCCCTGTGCATGGCACTCAGCGGCGAAGCACATCGCTAGAAACATTCCCGAGCAAACTTGAACGCATTTTCCATTTACCATGAGACGGTGCTCGACAAGCCTTGGTTTGTTACGCTAATTCGACTTGCACAATCTTCGTCACTTCATGTCCGTACTAATGACACCATCCTGCCCGCACAAACCAACCAATTTGAACGGCACTGCAGATTATGCGGATTAAACCGTCTGTTCTACGCGCGACCCCAACTGTGGCTGCCGCAGCTACCCCTGCATGGTGCCCGAGGTCAGTCGGTGGATCATGGCGATCAGCTTGGGGCTGTCCAGCGGCTTGGTGGTGTAGTCGGTGCAGCCCGCAGCCAGACACGCGTCCCTGTCGCTCTTCATGGCGTTGGCGGTGAGCGCGATAATGGGCAGTGCACAACCGCGGCGGCGAAGTTCCGCGGCCGCCGCGTAGCCATCCATCACGGGCATCTGCATATCCATTACGATTAGATCAATCGTTGCCCCGTCGCTTGACTCGATGACGTCGATAGCTTCTTGACCATTGATTGCAGTCAGCACTCGGCCGCCGGCCTTTTCAATGAAGTGCTGGGCAAGATAGCGAATGTCTCGGCGATCATCGACGACCAAGATCTTCGCCGACAGCGACAATGATTCCGCAGGTGCTTCAGATGTGACATCCAGCGACAAGTTTGGTTCGACCAACTGGCCTTTTGCCACGGCGTCGATCGTGAGCGTGAATGTGCTCCCTTTTCCATATTCACTCTCTAGCGAGATGTCGCCGCCCAGTGCCTGAGCCAGTCGTCGGCAAATGGCCAAGCCTAGGCCGGTGCCACCGAAAGAGCGAGTCGATGTGCTGTCGGCTTGTACAAACGGCTGAAACAATGCTCGCTGATCCGCCGGCTTGATCCCTATACCGGTATCGCTAATCCCCACCACCAGCTTACCGCGGTAGTGGTGCTTGTTGGTAGGTCCACCTTTGGCTGGCAAGTCCTGGCGATCTCCGTCAACGCCGTTCATATCCAGCACATCGTATCGACAAACTACCTTGACCTCCCCATGGTCAGTAAATTTGATGGCGTTGCCGACCAGGTTGAGCAGGATCTGACGCAGGCGGACTGCATCCGTTTCGATCCACTCGGGGATGGGACTATCAAACACGATGCGCAGCGGGATTCGCTTCTCTGATGCGCGGACATCCATCAGCGATCGCACTTCTGCAAGTAGGCCATCGGGGCGTACTTCGGCTTGGTCGATCTCCATTTTACCGGCATCGATCTTGGACAGGTCCAAGATGTCGTTGATGATGCTCAGTAGAAAATCGCCGTTGCGGCGAATGGTTTCGACGACTTGCAGGTTGTCGGGATCGCGTATGTGCTCTTTCAAAATATCGGCGTGACCGAGAATGGCCGCCATGGGTGTGCGGATTTCGTGCGACATGTTCGCCAAGAATTCACCGCGTGAGCGGTTGGCGTTTTCAGCGGAGCGTCTGGCGCGCTTCAGCGATTGCTCAAACGCCCGCCGATCGTGGACGTCGATTACGTAGCCAGTGTATCCGCGAAAGGCACCGTCGCTATCGAAGCGCGCCCGCCCGACATCGACGAACCAGCGGAAGCTGCCATCGCCCATCCGCAATCGGAACTCACTCGAAAACGGTTGATGCAAGCGCGCCGCTGTCAGGAACTCATGTGCGGCCCGCTCTCGATCGTCCGGATGCGTGGCCATGGCCCAGCCCAGGCCCATGCCCTCGGCTTCGGTCTGACCGGTTATGGTGTACCAATTCTTGGAAAGAAACGTACACATATGATTCTCATCGGTGACCCACAGCATGGCCGGCGAAGCGTCGGCGATCTCGCGAAAGT
>JBEBXX010000501.1:0-3100 GCA_040391435.1 Aureliella helgolandensis
CAAAGTTTGTAAAATGACAGATGTCCCAATACCTGTGTAGCGACGCATTCTCAGTGGTCAGCGACCGTGAAGCTCAATTCATTTTTCCTGCGAAAGACCTGTGCGGATCGGGCTATTGTCTGGATCATGTTGGTCTTGCTGGCCCTGCCCAGCGTCGGACTCACCGTCGTGGCTTCACAGACATTCTCGGGCGGTCAGCGGACCGCGGGGACCGAAGAGATCGAAGAGCGTGCGCACTGCAACGCGCAGCGCCGCATTCAAGTGAACCGCGCCGGCGGTGAGATCCCCAGTTTCCGGCAAGTCGCCAGGCGGCTTTCTGTTCGCCCTGTGGAGCCGCAATGGTTGCCGGTTGCAAGCGGGCATCGTTTTTCTAATGGCTTTCTTGCCCCCATGCGCTGCTGATCCAGCCGCTGTCTGGAATTAGCCCTCTTTCGCTTGTGCATGTGTCTGACTAGGCGTGGAGCCTGACAGGCATCCCCGTTCGTGCTACCAGCTCGAGTACCCGCTGCGCGCTTGACAAAACCTCTGCGTCTCGCATCCCATCATGCGGACGCGCGGCGTTTTGTAATCGCTGCGCGGAGCGTCGCTGGGCCGAATTGGTCCCCAACTTCAGTAAAGCCAAACATCGATGTCTCAAACAAACTCTCAACCATCTTCTATATTCTCGCCTTCCACCGTGGGCCGCGATTTACTGTCCGGCTTGGTGGTGTTTCTCGTAGCCCTCCCCTTGTGCCTAGGCATTGCGCTGGCCTCCGGTGCCAATTTGTTCTCAGGGCTGCTGTCCGGCATTGTGGGTGGACTAGTGGTCGCGACCATTAGTGGCTCCCACACCAGCGTCAGCGGGCCCGCGGCCGGACTAGCTGCAATCGTGGCGGCACAGATCAGCGGGCTGGGCTCCTTTGAAGCCTTCTTGTTAGCTGTAGCTATCGCCGGTTTGATTCAAATAGGCTTCGGTGTTGCCGGCGGCGGAGCGCTTTCAGCTTTCTTTCCGTCGAGCGTGATTAAAGGCCTGTTGGCTGCGATTGGGATCCTGCTGATCCTCAAGCAGATCCCGCATGTCTTCGGTCATGACAGCGATCCGCAGGGAGATATGGCTTTCCAGCAGGCCAACCATGAGAACTCATTTTCGGAACTGCTGTTGCTGTTGTATGGCGACCTGCATGCCGGGGCGATGGTCGTCGGCCTAGTCTCCATCGCAGTGCTGGTCGTGTGGGAGCGCATCCCAGCCCTCAAGCGGTCGATCGTCCCCGCGCCGCTCATCGTGGTGTTGCTGGGAGTGGGCATGGCCATGTTCCTCAACGCATGGGGCGCAGGTTGGAGTATCGAGACCAGTCACTTGGTGCAGATTCCAGTTGCTGCCACCGCATCCGAATTCGTGGGTTTCCTTACCCCTCCAGACGTGTCGCAAATTTGGAATCCGGCCATCTATTTGGCGGCCGTCACCATCGCCATCGTCGCTTCGCTGGAAACCCTTCTAAATCTAGAGGCGGTCGACAAACTGGACCCGCAGAAGCGCAGTTCGCCATCGAGCCGTGAGTTGATTGCGCAGGGATGCGGGAACTTTATTTGTGGTCTGATCGGCGGGCTGCCGATTACATCTGTCGTAATTCGCGGGTCGGTGAATGTCGGTGCCGGTGCTCGGACCAAGCTCTCTGCAATCATCCACGGCGGATTGATCCTGCTCAGCGTGGCCTTGCTACCACACTACATGAACATGATTCCTCTAGCGGCACTGGCAGCCATTTTGCTGGTGACTGGTTTCAAGCTAGCTACGCCCAAACTGTTCAAGCAGATGTGGAGCGAGGGCCCGTACCAGTTCCTGCCTTTTATTGTCACGGTCGGTGCCATCATTTTTACCGACCTGTTGATCGGCATCATGATCGGCCTAGCGATAAGTATTTTGTTTATTCTCAACAGCAATTTGCGGCGTCCCATCCGACGCATTGTGGAGAATCGATTGGAAGGTCAAGTAACGCACGTGGAGTTGGCCAACCAGGTCAGCTTCCTTAACCGCGCCGCCGTGGGGCGCGTGCTGAATGAAGCCAAACGCGGTAGCAGCTATGTGATTGATGCCACTCATTCGGACTACATCGACCCCGATATTTTAAGTCTAATTCGCGACTTCAAAGACAATGTTGCACCTGCCCGAGGCGTCTCGGTGAATTTAATGGGATTTTCAGCCAAGTCCCCACTGCACGACGAAGTGCAATTTGCCGACTATTCGACGCGCGACCTGCAGGACCGAATGTCAGCGGACCAGGTTATAGAAATCCTGCGCGCGGGCAATCAGCGGTTCGCTAGTGGCAAGCGGATCAATCGCGATCTAGGGCGGCAAGTTTGCGAGACCGCACTGGGCCAGAGCCCTCTGGCAGCCGTACTCAGTTGCATCGATTCGCGGGTCCCCACCGAGTTAGTTTTCGATCTCGGAGTAGGTGATATTTTCAGCGTGCGTGTGGCAGGCAATGTTATCGGCACCAAGTCGCTGGGGAGCTTGGAGTACGCCGTCGCGGTGGCAGGCGTGAAACTGGTCCTAGTGATGGGGCACACTCGATGCGGTGCAGTGGCGTCTTCCGTGCAGTTGGTTGCAGGCGGACAATCGGCACAGATGGCAACGGGCTGCCAACACTTGCAAGCTATCGTTGATGAGATTGCGGTGTGCGTACCCGCGGTGTCGACTGAAAGTTTGCAGGCGCTCACGACCGAGCAGCGCGAGCAGCTATGCGACGCGGTGGCGACGCGGAATGTGCTGCGCACGGCCAATCAAATTCTGGCGCGCAGCGGCGTCCTCCGCTCGGCCGTCGAAGCCGGTCGGATCAAAGTCGCCGCGGCCCTGTACGACGTCAAGAGCGGAGGGATCGAGTTCCTGGACAGGGATGGTGTGCACCTAGTGGCAGCAATTCACGATGAGCCCTAAGCTACGCGACTGTCAGCCCAGCGGGCGGCATATCCCAGCCGGCGGCGTGAGCCGCCGGTCTGCGCGCAGAGCGACCCGGTGGCTCTGCCACCCCACCTCCCTCTCGGTGCATCTGTATTTAGGGGCAACGCCCCGGATTTATCTAGCCTGGGGTAGAGCTGTGATGAGCCACAGCGAATCTCAGCG
>JBEBXX010000502.1:0-3091 GCA_040391435.1 Aureliella helgolandensis
GGCTTGGCAAATTCCGTTGGCTGCAATCTCGCTATGGGCAGCGCTCGCATCGAGAAAAGTTCGTGGATCCGATCTCGCGGTAAACGCGTCGACAAACATGGCTAAACCCCAGCAGTTCGCGGGCATGAGTGGCTGGCTCTGTGCGTGGGGCAAGTACAATCAGTGGCTATTGGCGGGATTGATGGTAGCTCTATTGCTGCGCTGGGTGCTACGCTTAGTTACCGGAGGATTGATTTAATGAACTCGCTGTCATTTCTAGGTCGAAGCGGAAACTTGATCTCTGTGACGCTTGCCGGGCAGGGCCAGCCGCTCGTGCTGCTGCATGGATTCCCGTTGGACCATCGGCAGTGGCAAGCACAATTGAGCGGACTGGCCGAACACTTCCGAGTGATCGCACCGGATCTGCGTGGCTTTGGCAAATCGACGCTCACCGAGCAGGCTTATTCCCTGGCCGACTTGGCGGACGATGTTGAGCAGGTAAGGCTGCACTTGGTCGACGCTGGGCCCATTGCGCTGTGCGGACTATCGATGGGAGGCTACGTGGCCTTTGAGTATTGGCGACGCTATTCGCGGAATTTGTCAGCGCTGGTGCTAACCAACACCAAGCCCGATGCGGATGATGCAACAGCTAAGGCCAATCGTCGGACAATGATCGGGGAAGCTGAGCGGGCGGGGAGTTGGTCTGTGGTTTCGGGGCTGATCGGAAAGCAGTTGACGAAGCACCACGTAGAGCAGCGTGGAGCCATCTATCACAGCGTCCAACAAATGATGAAGGAGTGTACTGTGGACGGTGTGCGTGGGGCACTGCGGGCTATGGCCGAGCGAGCGGACTTCACCGCTGCTCTACCCAGCCTAACTACGCCCACGCTCGTCATCGCCGGGGAGGAGGATCCGATCACACCTGCCGCGGCAACTCGCATGTGGTCCGCCATGCTACCGAATGCGGCCTGCCATGTGGTGGCAGAATCGGCACATTTGACGCCGCTTGAGCAGCCCCAGCATTTCAATAGCCTTGTGCGCGAATTTCTTAGCTCGCAGTGATGTCTAACTTCTAACGGAGGCAGTATGCCGGAGTAGGAGGGGGCCATCTGCCTGCGGTGCCGGACGCACTTGCATTCACAGACTTTGCAATTGCATGAGATCGTCGATGATGAGTTGCTTGAGAAGAGGTGGGCATGACGCAGATCGGACCCCGTAGGAGTAGGATGGGTTTATCTGGTGCTGCTCAACTGGGCGGCTAGACGCAGGGCGGCCCACAGGCTGTCTGGTCGGGCCAGTCCCTGCCAAGCAATATCAAACGCGGTGCCGTGGTCGACGCTGGTGCGAATGACTTTCAATCCCAGCGTGGTGTTCACGGCCGAGTCAAACGCAAGCGCTTTAACCGGTATATGCCCCTGGTCATGGTACATGCACACATACGCGTCGGTGGTCCGGCGTAGAGCTGGGATGAAGGCTGTGTCCGGTGGAAGCGGTCCCACGCAGTCGATGCCACGTCGTTGAGCCGCGTGCATGGCTGGGACGATGATCCTCTCCTCTTCGCGATTGCCAAATAAGCCATGCTCGCCAGCGTGCGGGTTCAGACCGCAGACGACGATCCTGGGCGGCCGGCCACGGATTTTCAGCAAAGCTGCGTGCGTCAACTCAATCGTATCGAGCACACTTTGCTCGGTCAGCAGGGCCGGAACCTGTGCGTAGCCACAGTGAACCGTGACAAACGTGCAAGTGATTTCGGTTGAGTACTGCATCATACACCACCGCTGAGCCTGGGCGCGTTCGGCGAACATCTCCGTGTGGCCGGGATAGTCAATGCCTCCGGCGCGAAGCGCCTCTTTGTTGATCGGCGCGGTCGTGACCGCTTCGAGCTGCCCGGCGAGCGCGGCGTCTAGAGCCGCCTGAATGTACGCGTAACTGGCTTGTCCGCATGCGCCGCTAACTTGTGCAATCTTAAACTCCGATGGCTCGATCGACCGCACGTCGACCACAAGGCTGCCCAAGGCCTGCCGCAGGTCATTGGTCTGCAACCGGTCGGTTAAGTGGCTGGTTCGCTGGCTGGCTAACTGGCTGGCTAACTGCTCGGGGCGCACCACCGTGGCGTGGGGCAACTGTTGACCCAGGTGCGACGCGCAGGCGTGCAGGACGCACAGATCACCGAACACTACCAGTTGGCACAGCTCGGCTATGGCCGGATTGGCCATGGCCCGGAGCGTCAATTCGGGGCCAACACCGGCGGGGTCTCCCATGGTCAAGCCTATGCGTGGTTTATTCTCATTCATTGAGCTGGTGGGCGCTTTGTGTAAGGGGTGAACTAGAATAGAGCCGATAGAAGTAGTCTGCCATGGCTGGTAGGCTTTTACAGAGTAGGTTTATTCTCATTGTAGCGCCATGTCAGCGTCCGGCCCACCATCGAACTCAAACCCAAGCAGATCGCGCATGCAGCGTCCGCCGGTTTATGACGCTTCGAACGGGAGCGAGGAAGACGCGGATTTTCCGGCCTCTAATAAACTCGCTCTCGAGCGGCGTTTCATTCCGGCCTGGGCCATGGTGCTGGTCGAGTGCGCGAGTCGGCACGTCTCGGGTAGGCGTGGCGCGCCGGCATTTATGGTCAGCCTGATCTTACACACGTCGCTGTTGATCCTGCTGGCTCTGTTGTCGTGGACTGGCAGCGGTGGCCCAAGTCGCAGCTTTGACTTTACCGCTTCGACGGCGGCTGTCGAGGGCTTGGATGCTGCCACGCCAGTCCTGATGACTGAAGGCGACGCCCCACCGCCGCCGGCACCCGTGGAGGCTGAAAGTCCAGAGCCGCCCGCGCCCAGTCCCGCTACCGCGGCCAGCGCGCTGGCCGAATTACTGAGCGAGCAGGCGCCACCCAAACAGCAGTCCAGCCAGAGTGCCTGGGAGCAGCTCGTACAGGCCACTGGCAACAGCACCACGGCCAGCTTCGTCGGGTCTGGAGTGGCGGGTCGGCAGCTCGACCGTCGCCAGCAGATCGCCCTGGCGCGTGGCGGAACGCTCCAAAGCGAAGCGGCGGTGGAGCGCGCGCTGGAGTGGCTGGCCGCTCATCAACTGCCTAACGGAGGTTGGTCACTCGTGC
>JBEBXX010000503.1:0-3083 GCA_040391435.1 Aureliella helgolandensis
GAAGTGAATCCCCAGCGGCAGCCGTTCACGATCGTTATTCCTCCGCCCAATGTCACCGGCGCACTGCACTTAGGCCACGCCCTAAACAACACGCTGCAGGATATCCAGGTGCGGTTTCATCGCATGCGCGGCTTCGAAACACTATGGATGCCGGGGACCGACCACGCGGGAATCGCCACGCAAGCGGTGGTAGAGCGCCGGCTCAAAGAGCTGGAAGATAAAACTCGCCATGACATCGGTCGCGAGGGACTCGTCGACCGTATCTGGAAATGGAAAGAGGAGTCCGAGGTCCGCATTTTGAATCAATTGCGGAGCATGGGCTGCTCGTGCGATTGGACCCGCACGCGTTTCACCTTGGATGAAATGTGCGCGCGAGCCGTACGGACCACGTTTTTCGACCTGTTCGCCAAGGGCCTGATCTTTCGCGGCAAGCGACTGGTCAACTGGGACACGTTCTTACAAACTGCTGTCAGCGACGACGAAGTGTTTCATGAAGTGGTCAAGGGTCACTTCTGGCATTTCAGCTATCCCGTTATCGACCCCGCTGCGGGCGAACCGACGCAGGTGACGATCGCGACCACGCGCCCCGAAACGATGTTGGGCGATACGGCCGTAGCCGTGCACCCGGACCCACAGGCCGCGTTAAACGCTCATGAGCAGGCGCTGCGCAGTAAACTTGCCAGCGCAGCGAGCAAAGAGCGCGGACCGATCCAACAGCAACTCGACGAGTTAGCGCAGCGCCGCCTGACGCATCTTCCTCAGTTGCAGCAGTTGGCCGCCATGGCCCGCCGCGGAGTCAAACTGCGTCTGCCGCTGCTAGATCGCGAAATTCCGCTGGTCGCCGACGAGTGGGCCAAGCCAGAGCTGGGCAGCGGCTGCGTTAAAATCACTCCGGCCCACGATCCCAACGATTATGAGGTGGCTCTGCGATGCGACCTGCCCATGATCAATATCCTCAACGTCGACGGCACGCTCAACGCCACGGCCGGCAAGTACCAAGGGCTAACGATCCGCAAAGCGCGGCAGGCCGTGGTGGATGACCTAGATGCACTAGGGCTGCTGGGCGAGATCGAAGATCGCGAAATCGATATTGCCCACAGCGATCGCAGCAAGACGGCTATCGAACCGCTCTTGGCCGATCAATGGTTCGTCAAAATGGACCAGTTGGCGCAAAACGCGATGGACGCCGTTCGCGATGGACGCGTGAAAATCATCCCCGAACGCTACGCCAAAGGCTATTTGGATTGGCTCGGAGAGAAGCGCGATTGGCCGGTAGGTAGACAACTGTGGTGGGGACACCAGATACCTATCTGGACACGATCGTTTGACAAGGCGGCTGAAGCAGAGCAGGAATTAACACGGTTGCAAGCCCTGCCCGAAGCCAAGTCCGGCGAGTTGGCCGCGACGCTCGAAGGTACCACCGTCCTGCACGCGTCGATTCTCACAGATGGCTCGCCCCTCGAGACGACCTTGGAGCAAGCCGGCTTTGCGCGGCAGAGCGATGTGCTTGACACTTGGTTCTCATCGGCGCTGTGGCCCCATTCCACGCTCGGCTGGCCCCAACAGACGCCTGAGCTGGAGTACTTCTATCCCACTAGCACTCTTATCACCAGTCGCGACATCATCACTCTATGGGTCGCCAGAATGGTGCTCATGAGCTTGAACAATGTTGGCAAAGTGCCTTTCAAAGAGGTCTTCATCCACCCCAAGATTCTGGATGGCTACGGCGAGACCATGTCCAAGAGCAAGGGCAATGGAGTCGATCCGATCGACGTCATCGACAAGTTCGGTCCCGATGCGCTGCGCTACGGCCTGTGCTGGTTAGCGACCGATACGCAAGACGTGCGGATGCCAGTCCAGTTCGAATGTCCGCACTGTGCGGCAGCGGTAAACCAAACCAAGCAGAATCGCGAGCAGCCCACCATCGAGTGCCCCTCTTGCAAGCAGCGCTTCTGCACGCAGTGGGCCAAGAGCCAAGCCGATCGCGCGCTGGCCAAAGCTGCGGTAACCAGCGAACGCTTCGATGTGGCCCGCAATTTTTGCAACAAGCTGTGGAACGCGGCGCGGTTTGTAATGATCAATCTGGAGGGCTTTACCCCACAGCCGCTGCCGGTCGATGAGCTACCGCTTGAGGACCGCTGGATTTTATCGCGTCTGTCGACCACTACGGCAACGGTCAGCCACGCGATCCAGGAGCATCATTACAGCGAAGCGGCGCGGTTGGTGTACGATTTCGCTTGGGATGAATTCTGTAGCTATTACGTCGAGATGGCCAAGCCACGCTTGCAGGACCCGGCTCACAAAGCCGCTACTCAACAAGTTCTGGCGCATACGCTCGACCAACTGCTACGCCTGTTGCAACCGATGATTCCATTTATCACCGAAGCGATCTGGCAAGAGCTAGCCCGCTTTGGTCGAGTGCGGACACTCGACGGCCGCGCGGAAGAGCAGCCTTGGTTGATGAAGTCCGCTTGGCCTGAACCGTGTGCGGAACATCAAGACGCGGGCATAGAGCAGCAGTTCAGCCGCTTCGTGGCGGTGCTCAGCGCCCTGCGCGAGATTCGCTCGCGGCAGAACATTCCGCCCAAGGAGGAGGTCACCTTCACCGTTGGTTGCGATGCAACCACCACTCAATTGCTGCAGCCCATGCAAGCGTTTTTCGAACGCTTAGCCGGAGCCAAGTGCGTGGGGCTCGGGAGCGGGTTTTCTATTCCCGACATGCCAGCTCAGATTATTGCCGACGGACTGGAAATTACCGTCGACTTGGGCAAGTTTATCGATGTAGAAGCCGAGATTGAACGCAACGAAAAACTGCGCGATAACTTATCGAAGCAGATTGCCGGCAAGCAGGGCAAGCTAAAAAATGAGAGCTTTGTAAGCCGTGCTCCCGCCGAGGTAGTCGAGAAAGAGCGTGAAGCGTTGCTTGCCCTGCAGCAGCAGCTCGACAGCGCCACGGCGCTGCTGGCTAAGCTGCGTGGTTCTTAGTGTCGTGGACCGCTCCGCTAATCAATCAGTGTCGTGGACCGCTCCCCGGTCCTTGCATCTGATCGCGGAGCGATAAGCGACCCTCCCTGCCTACCACC
>JBEBXX010000504.1:0-3070 GCA_040391435.1 Aureliella helgolandensis
AGGGCGGAACGCTGTTGCTGGACGAAATCGGGGACATGCCGGCCGCCATGCAGGTAAAATTGCTGCGTGCGCTTGAGGAGAATCGCTTGCGTCCAGTCGGCAGCGACCGCGAGATCCCCTTCGACGTACGCGTGCTGGCGGCCACCCATCGCGACCTTGAGACCGCAGTTGAAGACGAACGCTTCCGCGCGGATTTGTTCTACCGCATCAACGTCATCCAGCTACATCTGCCACCGCTGCGGGCGCGGGGCACAGATGTGTTGATGTTGGCCAAGCACTTTGTCAGCCACTTCGCCGCAAAAGCCCACCGCCCCATTGAAGGCTTCGACTCCGTGGTCGCCGAGCGGCTGCTAGCCTATTCTTGGCCAGGAAATATTCGCGAACTGCGCAATGTCATCGAGCGCGCTGTGACTCTCACGCGACATAACCTGCTGACCGTCGAAGACCTGCCTGAAAAAGTACGCGAGCACCGCAGCAGCACTGTCTATATCGGCGGCGACGATCCGACTGAGTTGGTGCCCATGGAGGAGATCGAGCGGCGCTACATCGCGCATGTGCTCAAAGCTGTCGACAACAACCAATCGCAGGCCGCACGGATCCTGGGTGTCGATCGCAAGACGCTGTATCGCAAGCTGAAAAACCCAGACGCCTGAAAAACCCACACGCCTGAAAAACCCAGACGCCTGAACAGCCGGATGCCTGAGCTTAGTTCACCAGCGACTCATAAGCGGCGGCAATCAAATGCAGGGCGCGCTGCAGTTCGTCTTCAGAAGTGGTCCAGCCCAGCGAGATTTGCAACGTGCTGCAAGACTGCTGCGCAGTTAGGCCCAGCGCGGCGTGGGTCGGATTGACGACGCGACTGCCCGCTCGCGCGTTGCACGACACAATCGGACCAAAGCAAATCTCTGGCAGTCGCTGGTGTATGGCCTCGGCGGACACGCCAGGCAGTTCGATGCTGAGTATGCCCGGGACACGTGGGGCCGCCGCGCCGTGCACCGGAATGATGCGGCCGATCATCGCTTCAAGCTGCCGGTGAAAGCGATCGCGCAGGCTGGAGATTTTGTCGATCGTGCTATCGAGCCCTGCTTGCGCAAGCTTGGCAGCCTGTCCGAGACCAACGATGTGCGACACGTTGGCCGTCCCCGGAAGCACCCCAGCTTCGCACGCTTCGCCATACAGGATGGACTCAATAGGCACGCCCAGGCGCGTATACAACACCCCGATGCCTTTCGGTGCGTAAATCTTATGGCCACTGAAACTGAGCATGTCGACCGCTAAGCTGTCGACGCTACAATCGACCTTGCCCACGCCTTGAGCAGCATCGGTGTGCAACAGAATATCCCGCTCGTGACACACCTCCGCAATCCGTGCGATGGGCTGGATGGTGCCGATGCGATGGCTGGCCTGGATCACACTAACTAGACGCGTATTGGGGCGAATCGCCTTTTCCAGATCGCTGACGCGTACCAATCCGTCTCGGTCGCAACCCAGCACGCTCACTTGCCAACCCTCTCGTTCTAACTGCTGAGCACTCTGCCGCACGCACGCGTGCTCGAGACTGGTGGTGATAAAATGAGGTACAAATTTTGGAATGTTCTTCGTGATCGCCCGCGCCACACCGAGCAATCCCAGATTGACACTCTCGGTGCCTCCCGAGGTGAAGACGATCTCGCAGGGGTGGCAATCCAACAGCGATGCCACGTTGCTGCGCGCGTCTTCAATCGCCTCTTGCGCGGCGCGGCCATACCAATGGCAACTGGACGGATGGCCATAAAACTCGCTCAGGAACGGCAACACGCTTTCGCGTACACTGGCAGCAACCGGGGTTGTCGTGCTGTAGTCGAGATAGATCGAACGCATGAGTGACTTTGGCTGGTAGAGTCTCTGACGACCGGGCAGAACTCTCTATCTAAGTTCAGAGGCAGTCGTTTTGCTGCGCGGTGCGGTACAGCGGCGGCCGCTTTTGAACGAGTCATCGGCGACTTCAGCGATTATGCCGGCTGTGACGATAAGGCGGACTCGGTGTGCTGAGTGCAGCTAGCCCAGCGGCAGACGCAAGCCATCGTAGGCCAATTCAACCCCTGCCGGCAGCATTCGATTGGTCTGCTCGTATTCCAGGTCGTGGCTGATGTGAGTTAACAGTGCGCGCTTGGGTGCGATGCGCCGGATGACTCCCAGCGCACCGTCCAGGTTGAAATGAGTGGGATGCGGCGCGTGACGAAGCGTATCCAGAATCAACGTCTCCACACCGGCTAGAACTTCGAAGCTCTCCTCGGGAATGAAATTGGTGTCGGTGCAGTAAGCGATGTTTCCTATGCGAAAGCCCAGCACTTGATAATTCGGTCCATGCATCAGTCGCACGGGCTGTATGTCGGCACCCAACACGCGAAAGGCGTCGAGCCCGATCGTGCGGAATTCTAAGCGAGGTATCGCACCGGCGTGAGTCTGTGGGCCATTATTGAAGGCGTAATCGTAGCTGTGCCGAATGCGCAGCTCGACGTTTGGCTCACAGTACAGTGGAACTGGTCCATCGATATAAAATGCAAACAGCCGCAGATCGTCCAGCCCAAACAGATGATCCGCATGCTCGTGCGTGTAGGCCACTGCATGCGCCACACCCAGCCCTTCGCGCAGAAATTGCATGCGCAAATCAGGCGTGGTATCGATCAGCAAATTCCCCTCTGGCAAGCCCCAGATCACCGACGATCGCAGCCGTTTGTTGCGTGGATTGGGACTCAGGCAGACGGAGCAACCACAGCCCATGGTGGGGACCCCAACTGATGTGCCAGTCCCCAGAAATATTAGCTGGCCAGTGATGTCTGCGCTGCGGAAATTGGTAGGCACGGATCGAATACTGATGGGTACGGGGCGGCGAATTAAAGGAACACATGATGGATTCTTCCTTGCGGGGCAAGGGCAACAGTTGCTATGCTCGCGGCGTTCGGCCACTGCCCGATGGGCTGGGCCGACTCCAGATTCTAGCAATGCAGTCAAATTTGTCAGCAACCCAGCCTTGAGATGCGGCCTGATGGCTAAAATTCCAGAACTCGACCTGTCTAACGCCCCGACA
>JBEBXX010000505.1:0-3060 GCA_040391435.1 Aureliella helgolandensis
TTGGCGTCGGGAGGAAGTTGGAACTCGTGCAACAATTCGCCGTAGACGCGCAAAAAGCCAGGTGGGTAAAACCCCGCCGCATACCAACCCGCTTGGGCGACTGTCATCCATTCGTACAGTCCCGGCGCATCGGAGACATAGCCCACGCGGCGCCTGATCTCCAGCGGCGCAAGCCGCGGGTCGAGCCCACACACCTCGATGTGTCCTGCATCGATTTTGTGATAGCCCAGCAAGCTGCGTATTAGAGTTGACTTGCCCGCCCCGTTTTCCCCGAGCAGTGCGAACACGACTCCCTGGGGAACTTCAAAGCTGACCTGGTCGAGCACCGTCCGCCGACCAAAGCGCTTGCTGACATGCTGCACGTGGATTGCGTTATTCATAACTGTTGGTCCCCACCGCGAAGAGAAGATTTGAGAGATTTTTCAAACATGGCTCGCAAGCGCTCTTCATCGAGACCACTGCGAATCGCTTCGTCGACCCCCGAAGCTAGGCGTTCACTGACCAACTGATGCCTATCAGCCACACAGATCTTTTTCGCGCCTTCACAGACCGCCACGCCGCGACTGCGCAGCGACTGCAGCACGTCTTCACTTTGCAACTGGAGATAAGCGCGTTGCACGGTATTGGGATTGACGGCCAATTGCCTAGCCATATCGCGCACGCTGGGGATAAGCTGGCCCGGTACGAGGATGCCTTCGGCGACAGCGTATTTCACTTGCCGCACGAGTTGTTCGTAGATGGGAATCCCGTTGTTCGGTTCGATGGAAAGCTGCATGGCCTTCGTCCCTTGGCGGCAAATGAAACTCAGACGACCGCTGATTAGCCTGCGCGGCCCGCTGGGCTGCTGTGCAAGTGCAGGTATTCGTGTACTAATGTATTAATACAACGACACGTCGTGCGAGTCAATAGTTTAAGCGAACGGATCCGCAGAAATTTATCCGTCGTGAAGAGTACTCCTACTAACTCTCCGGTAAGTGTGATTTGTGCAGGCCACCTTACGTGGTGTCGAGGTCAGCGATCAAACCCAAACGCGGCACGGCCGCAGGAAGAAGTGCAGTGATGGTGCTGCCGTACAACGGTCAGTGAATTTTCTAACCATTCAATTTCTAACCTGGGACCGCAACGCTTCGTTCCACATGTGGATCACTGGCTTGGTAGACTTTCCTCGCTTATGACACCGAGCGATGTTATTGCGGAGCAATCCCTAAGAGTCTCAAATAGTGCTGCTACTAATTCTCAATCAAAACAGCCTGCCAACAAAGTAATAGGCACATCTGATCGCGGAGCGATCAGCGACACTCCTCCTCCTACCCACTCTCACGCAATCACATCATGAATAGGACTTCCGTAATCTACCTCCAGACGCTTCTGGCCGGGAACATCCAAGTGGCGAGGATTCAGACCCATCTGATGTAGAATCGTGGCGTGAATATCGGTCACATAATGGCGGTTCTCCACCGCATGAAATCCAATTTCATCTGTGGACCCATGCGCGATCCCGCCCTTTAGCCCGCCGCCGGCCATCCATACGCTAAACCCGTAGGGATGATGATCGCGGCCGTCGGATTTCTCAGCTCCAGGAGTGCGCCCGAACTCGGTGGCCCATACCACCAGCGTCTCGTCGAGCAATCCTCGCTGCTTAAGATCTTTCAGAAGTCCGGCGATTGGCTTGTCGACTCGGCCGCAGTTGATCGAATGATTCTCGCGCAGTTTCGTATGGGCATCCCAGCCACCGCCACCTCCTCCACCATCATAGATCTGCACAAAGCGGACTCCGCTCTCTACCAATCGGCGTGCGGTCAGAGCTTGGCGGCCCATCGCCTCGGTAGCTGATTGATCCAGACCATACAATGTCTGTATGTGTTGCGGTTCCTGTTGCAGATTGACGATGTCCGGCACCGACATCTGCATTCGAAAGGCCAGCTCATAGGCTTTGATTCGAGCCCGCAGGTTGTCGTCCTCGGGATACTCGACGGCAGTCATGTGATTCAGATCGTTTAAAAGCGCCAACTGGTCGCGGCGTTCCTTCAAGCCAACTCCACTGCCCGGCGTACCAAAGGGAAGCGGATTGTTAGGATCGAGCGCCATGCGGACGCCGGCATGTTCGGGTCCCAAGTAGCTGCCGTCGTGCGCTCCCGTACCTCCGCAACAATCGCCCGGCGGTGCCCCCATGACCACAAACTGCGGCAGGTTTTCGTTCAGAGTGCCCAATCCATAATGCACCCAAGAACCGATCGACGGATAAAAGCCATCGAAGATATGACGCCCAGTATGGAACTGAAGCTGAGCGGCATGGTCGTTGTCGGTCGTCCACATGGAGCGAATTACGGCGATGTCGTCGATGCAGTCGCCCACGTGCGGCCACCAATCGCTGACATGTAAACCACTTTGGCCGCGCCGCCGAAAGCCAACTTGCAACGGATAGATCTGAGCCATCAGACCCCGCGGCTTACCTTCAAAATCGCGAACATTCTTGCGATAAAATTCGGATTCCAAAATGGCCGAGCCGAACGGGGATTCGTCGATCGTCTTGCCTGCGTGGCGGTTGACCTCTGGCTTGTAATCGAACGACTCCAGATGACTCGTGCCACCATTCATAAAAAACCAGATGACGCTCTTGGCTTTTGGCGCAATGCCCGCAGCAGGCCGCTGTGCTCTGGCAGCCGTTTCGCTGACGGGACTTTCACCTGCCCACGCATCGCGCTGCAGCAGGGCGTTGAGAGCCAGGCCAGTGAACCCCATGCCGCAATCGGCCAGCATCTGCCGGCGCCCGATCCGGCCGCAGGGAAACTTAGGTGCTGAATTTATGCTGCTCATCGAATCGTCACGAAGTCGTTGTGAAGTAACAGGACATGCACCAAATTTTGCTTAGCTCTTAGCAACAGATCGGATGCGGCTGACTGGGATGTGGCTGGCTCGGATGCGGCTGGCTCGGATGCACTACCGCGTGGGGGAAACACTTGCCGAGGTGTTACCTGCAGCAGCTCTACATGCCGCTGCAGAAATGCGGCGCATCGCGAGGCTTCTTCCGCTGTCGGCGAACGCGCCAAGACTGCCGTG
>JBEBXX010000506.1:0-3058 GCA_040391435.1 Aureliella helgolandensis
CGGAGCGATAAGCGACAAACATATTCTGATCGGCGGAGCGATAAGCGACAATTGCATGCTAGCGGACTTGCGGTTCGCGACTCCAAATCCGATGCTGCTTCGCCTGGTCTATGAATTTGTCCAACTTGCCGTTTTCAAGATTCACTACCCCCGGTTCGTTTTCGGTGGGCACCGCTGCTTTTTCAAACAGTGGTAAAGACGCTTGAGTATGCCCCATCACCTTTAAGTGCCCAAAGCCATCTCGCAGCCAGTCGATCGCGGCGGCTTGCTGCAGCAACATATCAACCTGGGAATCAGCGGGAGCGACTACCAGGATATCAAACAGCGATGAAGGAGCTCCGGCCAGAAAGTGGTTGGGCACGAGCTCTTGACCGCTACTATCTTCAATCGGGCCGATCTTGGGCGCGATTAACTCGACCATAGCCTTTTCTTGCTGCGCTGCTTTGCTGATTGCGGCCAGCAGCTTACTGTCCGAACCGTTCGTTACGAGTACTCCAATCTTCTTACCGGCGATCGATTTGGGAGCTTTCGAGTACTGCGATAACGCGGGCGACGGCTCGGGATCGCCAACGGGCACTCGCGGCTTAATTTTATCTGCCTGACCTTTCATCCCCAACGCTTCGGCTACGCTCTCGGCCAGCGACTCGTCGACATTCTGTAGGTGACCGAGCATCCGCGTACGGATCTTGGCAACCTCGCATTTACCTAGTTCAAACGCAAAGCCACCGATGATGTGGCGTTGTTCAGGCTCAGTCATCGACTTGTAGAACAGCCGAGCCTGAGTGTAATAGTCAGCAAAGCTTTCGGGACGAATCCGAAGTTTCGGCCCCGAGACGTTGGCGGCAAACGATTGAAAGCCACGCTTGGGATCCTCGCGCAGCGTGCCGTCATCCAAACTGTTCGGCTCATTGGCCACGCGCCCCGTGGGCACTTGCATTTGCATGTGCCCGTCACGCTGAAAATTGGCAAACGGACACTTGGGCTTATTCACCGGGATCTGGTGAAAGTTTGGACTGCCCAGCCGTGAAAGCTGGGTATCGAGGTAAGAGAACAAACGCCCTTGCAGTAACGGGTCGTCGGAGAAGTCGATGCCCGGTACCAAGTGAGATGGACAGAATGCCACCTGCTCAGTCTCAGCAAAGAAGTTATCAACATTGCGATCGAGCACCATTTTACCCAGCGGCGTTAACGGCACGAGCTCCTCTGGAATGAGCTTGGTAGCATCGAGCACATCAAAATCAAACCCATTCGCCTGCTCCTCGCTGAAGACCTGAACCGACAGCTCCCACTCCGGAAAATCGCCAGCTCCAATGGAGTTGAACAAATCGCGGCGATGGAAGTCTGGATCCGCCCCACCGATCTTGACCGCCTCGTCCCAGATCAGAGAGAACGTGCCGAGTTTGGGTCGCCAGTGAAACTTGACGAACTTGGATTCTCCATTGGCATTGATCATGCGAAAGGTGTGCACGCCGAAGCCCTCCATCATGCGGAATGACCGCGGAATAGCTCGGTCGGACATAATCCACATCAACATTGCCATCGCTTCGGCATTGATGGACACAAAGTCCCAGAATGTGTCGTGCGCGGATTGAGCCTGAGGGAACCCACGGTCCGGTTCAGGTTTAACAGCGTGGACTAGATCGGGGAACTTAATCGCGTCTTGTATAAAGAAGATGGGAATGTTATTGCCGACCAAGTCATAGTTTCCCTGATCCGTGTAGAACTTGACCGAGAATCCCCGCACGTCGCGAGCCGTATCGTGCGAGCCCTCGCTGCCGGCAACCGTCGAGAAGCGGCAGAAGACAGGCGTCTTCTTGTCTGGATCGTTTAGAAAACCAGCTTTTGTCAGGTGAGAGTGCGATTTGTAGGCTTGAAAATACCCGTGGGCCGCGTAGCCTCGCGCGTGCACCACACGCTCCGGGATGCGCTCATGATCAAAATGCGTGATCTTCTCTCGAAGAATAAAATCTTCCAACAATTGCGGGCCGCGCGGGCCGACGGTGAGTGTGTTCTGATCGTCCGCGATGGGCAGGCCCTGATTCGTCGTCAGCACAGCATCGCCACTCGCCGTCTGGTGCGGCTCGCCGCCATTGCCGGGATTCAAGTTGGCGGAGGAACTAGACTTGGGATCGGAACTAGACTTGGGATCGGATTTTTTCTTGATCATATCGTTAAGCCAATTCAGCTCGGGAGAGAGGGTATGAAGGGATGCGCCAGATCGGTAGCGGGTGGACGAAAGTGAGCTCAGTGCCAACACATGCCCGTCGACGGCATCGATGGATCTTTCGCCCTACGGTTCCTCCGCAAATAATGTGCCACTCGCTGAGTAGGCACGCTCGCTGGATGCGGTAGCTCGGCCTGCGAACGGGCAGCCAAGCTGCATGCTGGGCGACAGGAGCTCACGGTGCAGCAGGCTGGTCGCTCGCCGCTCAGCTATCACACGCACCTGCTTTCACTGCGAGCACCCGCAGCCTCGTTCAATGCCCACGCTCTCCGAGGGCAGGCCTATGGCTACCTAGCAACTGCGAAGCGAAATTTTTGGAACTCGGGTTCGCTGTTAATCAACGCCTCCCATAACTCCGCATCGTCCTCAAAACTCAATTGCTCGATCGTGCGGCATTCCACCTGGACTTCTATTTGCGGCTTGCGAAACGGCCAAGGCTCAACGTGCAGTCGCTCTTGCGAGTCGCGCCAGATTTCAACACGTCCGCTACTAGGCACCGACGTAACTTCCAGCTTGCGTTCCATAGCCGGTATGTCATTTCCACACAGGATCAACGAACATCGATCACACCATTGCATCCATTGGTAGCTGTGCTCCAGCAACTGCGAGTCGATGTCCAGCGATCTCAGAACGCGGTCGCGGCGCTGAGCTTCAGCCTGCAAGAAATCCTGCATTTCTTTCGATGTGGACTCGTTGCAATACAGGAAGTCCGTGTGCCTTGAAACAAGCAGGCCGATCCACCGGTGCTTTCGAATCGCCTCAGCGACCCTGTAGGTGGACTCGGCTAAACGCGTCTCGTCGACGGCGTGCCCGAGGGATGCGAGCGCATCGCCC
>JBEBXX010000507.1:0-3053 GCA_040391435.1 Aureliella helgolandensis
GCAATGCGGTTGATTTATTTCGTTAGGGTAAACGACTGGGACAGGGAGTGGGGAAACGGCTGAGACAGCCGTTCTACTTTTGAGCCAGGATAGGAGCAGAGATGCGAAAAGTAAAAAATGGGGGTGGCTGGGCCGCAATTGGTTACACCTTTAAGAAGGCTCGCGGGGCGGGCGGCACGTGGAAGCTGTTTAAGGCTCTGCGCAGCAAAAACGCTTGCAAGACATGCGCACTGGGCATGGGTGGGCAAAAAGGGGGGATGGTCAACGAGCGCGGGTCGTTCCCCGAGGTGTGCAAGAAGTCGATCCAGGCCATGACCTCCGACATGCAGCCGGCCATCACGGCCGACTTCTGGTCGCGACACAGTGTGGCGGAGTTGCAGCAGTGGTCCCCCAGGCAATTGGAAACCTCAGGCCGTTTGATTCAGCCCGTGCTGTACTCGCGCGGGGCCAAGCACTTTAAGACGATCTCCTGGAGCGAGGCCTTCGAACGCATCGGCGCCAAATTTAAACAGCTCCAGCCCGACCAGACGTTCTGGTATTTCAGTGGTCGCAGCAGCAACGAGGCCGGTTTTCTGCTGCAGTTGGCAGCTCGTCTGTACGGCACCAACAACGTCAACAACTGCAGCTTTTATTGCCACCAAGCCAGCGGTGTAGGGCTCAACCAGTCGCTGGGCACGAGCACTGCCACGGTAACGCTCGACGACCTAGAAGCGAGCGATCTGGCCATGATCATCGGTGGCAATCCGGCCAGCAATCACCCGCGGCTGATGACGTCGCTGACGCACCTGCGGCGCCGCGGCGGTAAGGTGATCGTGATCAATCCGGTTCGCGAATTGGGAATGGTCAAATTCCGCGTCCCCAGCGATTGGCGGAGCATGTTGTTCGGTGCCAATATAGCTACGCATTTTTATCAGCCTCACATCGGCGGAGACCTCGCACTGCTCAGCGGTGTGGCTAAGGCAGTCGTCGAACTATCGGCGCACGATACGAATTTTCTGCAACAGTACTGCCGCGATGCCGATGGCTATGTGGACTGGCTGGCACAACTAGATTGGAACGAGCTGCAGGCCAAGAGTGGCGTTAGCCAAGCCGAGATGCGCGAGATTGCGGAGCTGTATGCGCAGTCGACTTCAGCCATTTTTGGCTGGACGATGGGTATTACACATCACGTGCATGGTGTGGAGAACGTCAATGCCATCGCGAACTTGGCCCTGCTGCGCGGCATGGTCGGCAAGCCTGGTGCGGGCATGATGCCCATTCGCGGGCACTCCAACGTGCAAGGCATTGGCTCGGTGGGCGTGACTCCGAAACTCAAGGATGCGATCTTCGATGGCTTGCAGCAGCACTTCGGCGTGAGGCTGCCCACGACAGTGGGGCTGGACACGATGGCTTGCATGGAAGCCGCTCAAGCCGGGCAAGTCAAAGCGGCGGTGTGTTTGGGAGGCAACTTGTTCGGCTCGAATCCCGACGCTAACTACGCTCGCGACGCGCTCAACAAACTGGAGATGTTGGTCACGCTCAGTACTACGTTGAACACTGGTCATGTGCACGCGCTGGCCGACGAGACGCTGATTCTGCCCGTGCTTGCGCGCGATGAAGAGTCGCAGCCGACCACACAAGAATCGATGTTCAACTATGTGCGGATGAGCGACGGTGGACCAGCTCGGCTGCCCGGACCACGCAGCGAAATTCAAGTCATCGCTGAACTGGGGCGGCGCTTGGTAGGCGACTCCGACGCGTTGCAGTGGGCGGAGATGGAGCAGGGGAGTACCATCCGGCACTGGATCTCTAAAGTGGTGCCCGGTTACGCGGCGATCGACCAGATCGACAAGACCAAGCAGGAGTTTTTGATCGAGGGACGCGCTTACCACACTCCGCGTTTCAATACTGCCGATGGCAAAGCCGTCCTGCGCCGGTACGCGCTGCCCGCTCTGGTTGGCGGTCAAGAAAATCAGTTGCGGCTGATGACGGTCCGCAGCGAAGGTCAGTTCAATACGGTGGTCTACGAGGAGGAGGATCTATACCGCGGGCAGGAGCGTCGCGATCTGGTGTTGATGCATCCCGATGATATTCAGCGGCTGGGCTTGCAACCCGACCAAGCCGTAACAGTGCGCAGCGAGGTGGGGCAGCTCTCGGGTTATCTAGCCCGAGCCTACGATGCGATCAAGCCGGGCAATGCGCTGATGTATTATCCTGAAGCTAATGTGCTCGTCCCTCGCACGCTCGATCCCCAATCCCGTACCCCAGCCTTTAAAGCCGTCGTCGTCACCATTGCCCCTGTAGGCTCGTAACGAGCGGAGCGCTGCTACGGCACGGGCAGCGCGATTGACTCTGGTTCGAAATGTTTACATTGAGGCATGGTAACGCGGCCGCTGACCAATAGCTTCGGCAAATTTGTGTGTCCACTCCTGCTTGGACTCGTAAGATAACTGGCGTTGGCCGACGGCAGTGATGACTTTCATGCCGTAACAGCGTAGTGCTCGTTACGAGCCTACGAGAGCGTGTAGTAAATCTGCATGCCAGTGCATATTGGCCAAATCGTACACGCCAAAACCGGCTCCGAATTCCCAATAGGCCCAGCTCATTCCTAGTTCTTCTGCGGTGCGAGTGACGGCGGCAGTCCAGCGGACGCGACTGCCTTGCGGCGCAGCTTCGTAAGCGCCGAATTCGCCCAGGTAGATCGGCCGCTCGTGCTCGCGTCCCCAATCTGCAGCTTGCTGCATTTCCTGCTTCAGAGCAGCTAGTTCTTGATCCGAACCCCAGGCTTTGCCTTTGATTGCGCGTACCTTGTCACCGGCCCAGGATGCTCCTTGGTGCGTAAACTCATGCGGGTTATACATGTGGACGGTAACGATCAAATTCTTGTCATCGGGAAGTTTCAGCTGCGGCAGAGCCCAAATTCCATTCCAATGTGGAGGACCGACGATCACTGGCCGCGTGGGATTGCTGGCGCGAACAGCGGCCAGCCCCTGCAGTAGAACTTCGTTCCAGCGATCGGCTAGCTTGTCGTGCGGCTCATTGTCGAGTTCAAAGTAGAGCCAAGCGCCGCGTGA
>JBEBXX010000508.1:0-3053 GCA_040391435.1 Aureliella helgolandensis
TAGCCCCAGGCCAATGACCGCCATGGAAATATTCAGCATCCGCAGCGATGTGGCGATGTTCAGGCCACCGGCTCCCAAAATTAAGCAGACGGCCGAAAGCAGCAGCACCAGCCGATTGCTGAGCATGTCGGCCAGCGCGCCGGTGGTCAACGTGGCGATGATAAATCCCACGTATGCCGCCAGAAAGAATGTGCCGCCTTGCGCATAGCTCATCCCTTCGGTGCGCAGGATTTCGGGCAGCAGCGGGCCTTTGAGATTGTCGACGAAGCCAAACGCAAAGAACGACAAAAATGCGCCAGCGGTGAGGAGTTTGCTGGAGAGTGACATGGGGCTAGCAGTGTGGGTTTGATGATTGACCGTGGCGGCTGTCCCAACGGCTTGCAACTGCACCCGCTAGTATTCGGGAGCGTGGCCGACTGGAGTAAATGCACGGAGGCGACGAGGACCCATTTAAGAGGACCCAGTTAAGAGGACCCAGTTAAACCAATTTCATCTTGGGGACACGGCCTTCGATGGCTTGCACAATGGCCTGCACGCGGGCGCGCTCCGGCGCGCGAAAGCGATTGAACGGTTCCGCTAGAAAATCATCGCAGATGCCTTGTATCGATAGCGCGCACTTAGTCGCCTTGATATACCGCGAGGCATACTTGCCGACGTCGTAGATGCCTTGGAACTCATGAATGATTTGATTCAGTTGCTTCACTCGCTCGGTGTCGCCTGCAGTGGCAGCCTGGTAGCACTCGACGAATAGCGTCGGAAACACATTGGCTCCTCCGGTTACGGCCCCGTCGCCCCCCAGGGCCATGGCTTGGCTGATCTTGGATTCGGGGCCCAGTAGAATGGACCAATCCGGACGCAGCGTCCGCAGGCTCATCAGCCGTGCAAAGTAATCCATGTCGCCGCTGCTATCTTTGATCCCTACGATTTGATCGATCTGCGCTAATTGCTGCAGTGTCTCTAGGTCGAACCAGACCTTGGTCAGGCTGGGCATGTTGTACAGCATTAGGGGCAGCGGAAGCTCGGGAACCAAGTTGCGAACGTAGCTCGTCAATTCGGTTTGTCCGGCCGGGAAGTAGTAGGGAGTTGATAGGACCACCGCTGTCGCTCCTGCATCGGCGGCATGTCGCGCCAGATTGACCGATTCCACAAACGATGTGTCGGTAATACCTACCAGCACCGGCACGCGGCCGCTGACCAGTTGGCAGACGCGGTCGATCAGCTCGCGGCGCAGGCGGTAGCTCAAACTAGGCGCCTCGCCGGTAGTGCCTAAGATAAAGATTCCATGCACGCCACCCCCGATGAGATGCTCGACAAGCCGCTGCGTCCCGTCGATATCCAGCGCGTCGCGCTGGCTCAGCGGGGTGACCATGGGGGGAATAATGCCGTGGAAAGTGCGGAGGGCCATGGGTGGGGGACTCGCAAGTGCACCTTAGTGCATCTAAAAAGGACGAACCAGAGCAACGTCTGCGGTTGCCTGGAAGTGAGAACTTCGCATCGCTACGGCGCGAAAGTATATCAGAATTAGTACTTTGGCGAAGATCTCTTGTAATGTCCTGCGTTACTGATAAATGCCAATATCAGTACAATGTAGAGCTCTGTCTTCGCTACTTTCTGGATCAATAGATAATGTCCGCCCAAGCGCATCTAGACCACGCCACGCTGGCTAATCGTTTCACCGCTGATCAGCAGCGGGCCCATTGGCACGATGGTGCCTTGTGGTTTGTGCGGCAGAAGCGCGACCGCATGGCCCACAGTTTGCCGGAATGGGAGCGTCTGCGCGAATTAGCTGGGCAGATCAAAGCCCATACGCTCTCCGACTTGCCGCACTACCTGGAGCTCTTCGAACAAAATGCCACGCGCATGGGAGCCACTGTCCATTGGGCTCGCGATGCCGCCGAGCACAATCGGATTGTTCACGAAATCTTGCAAGCCAACGGCGTGCAGCGAGTCGTTAAAAGCAAGTCGATGCTGACCGAGGAGTGCCACCTCAATCCGTATCTCGAAGCCCAGGGGATCGAGGTGGTCGATACGGACTTGGGAGAATGGATCGTGCAACTACGTGGGGAGACGCCCAGCCATATTGTGTTGCCGGCCATCCACCTTCGCAAAGAGGAGGTCAGTCAGACGTTCCATGAGACGATCGGCACTCCTCAGGGGAACGCGGATCCCAAATTCTTGGCTCGGGCCGCCCGCAGCGAACTCAGGCAGCGGTTCATGCAGGCTCAGGCGGGAATCACGGGAGTCAATTTCGCAATTGCCGAGTCGGGGGGAGTGGTGGTGTGTACCAACGAAGGCAATGCGGATCTAGGCGTGTCGTTACCGCCGCTGCACATCGCCTGCATGGGGATGGAAAAGCTCATTCCGCGGGTGGAGGATTTGGCTGTGTTCATCCGGTTGTTGGCGCGGAGCGCGACGGGCCAACCGATCACGGCTTACACGTCGCACTTCCATGGCCCGCGCCCCGGTGGCCAGATGCACATTGTCATCGTCGACAACGGACGCTCAGACATTCGGGCACAGCCTACTTATCGAGAGGCGTTGCAGTGCATTCGCTGTGGGGCCTGTATGAACACTTGTCCGGTCTATCGCCGCAGCGGCGGCCACAGTTACTCGGCCACTATTCCGGGTCCGATTGGGAGCGTGTTGGGCCCTGCGCACGATGCGGCTGGGCACGCTTCGCTGCCCTATGCCTGCACCTTGTGCGGATCGTGTACGGATGTCTGTCCGGTGAAGATACCGCTGCACCATCAATTGTTGGCTTGGCGCGGCGAGTTAGCTGAGCGCAAGTTGATTCCCTTAGAAAAACGTGTGTCGATGAAGTTCGCTCGCATCGTGTTGGGGACGCCCTGGCTGTATCGCTCGGCCGGCTGGGTAGCTAGGACCGGTCTTCGCGTGCTGCCGCGTTGGATGACGCATAATCGGTTCAATACTTGGGCTCGTGAGCGCGAATTGCCGGTGGCTCCTAAGCAGAGTTTTCGCGAGCAGTATCGCCGCTCTAAGGAAGCGTGACTTATGCATTTTTTTGTTCTCGCAATAGCCTGGCGCGCGGGGAT
>JBEBXX010000509.1:0-3053 GCA_040391435.1 Aureliella helgolandensis
GGGTTGCACCATGCTCGGACCTCGCTTGCATACGGACTGGAATCGAAGATTAAGTGGCGAGCTGCAGCTTAGCCTGTACCACGAGAGATCATGCAAACCGCAGACGGAAAAAGCACGAGGCTGTCGTGGCTGCTACAGCCGTAAACGTTGCGAAGCACTATATTTTAAAAAGGCCATATCCAGGGAATTAAAAATAGCGCTAGGGCGCTGATGGTAATGGTCAGCGGCAGCCCGGCTCGCACGTAATCGCGCGGTCGATAGCCTCCGGGCCCCATGACCATAAGATTGGTTTGATAGCCGATAGGGGAGATGAAGCTCAGTGATGCAGCGAGTGTAATGGCCATAATGAAGGGGCGCGGGTTGACGTCTAGCTGGCAAGCCAGGCCGAGTGCAATGTAGAACATCATAGCCGCCACAGCCACGTTGCTGATCATTTCGGTGAAGAGCACCGTGACGGCAAAGATGACGATCAAGCCCAACATGGGTTGGTCGCCCACCACGCCAATCAAAAATAGTGCAGCCGCCTGTGCGGCCCCGCAGGCATCGATCGCCTTGCCCACGCCGATAGCTGCGCCGACGGTTAGCAACATTGGTACATCGATGGCCCGTCGTGCGTCGGCTACCGACAAGCAGCGGGTGACGATCATGACGAGGGCGATGGCGACTATTGCCAGGGAGGGGGACAGCAGCGCCTCAGCGGCACCCCATATTTTGAGCTGCGGCATTAGAAACAGCCATGCGATTAAAAATATGGTCAGTCCGGCGGCCAAGAAGAGCTTGTCGTGGCGGCGTCCATCGCTATCTTCCACCGAGCTGACCAAATAGAAATCGGGGCGATTGCGAAAGCTGCGGACAAATCCCTGTTGGGTCTGCAGTAGCAATGTATCGCCGGCGGAGAGTTCGATGTCACCAATTTTGGTGGGCAAGCGTTCTCCGTTGCGGTGTACGGCGACAACCGCGGCACCATAAAACTGCCGAAAGTTGGCTTGTCGGATCGTACTGCCAACCAGCGGAGAGGTGGGGCTGAGCACGACTTCGACCAGCGAGCGAGTAGCCGCTTTGTCGGGTGCAATTTCATAATTGATGTCTGCGGCAGGGACCAAGCCTGGAATCTTTTCTAAGTCGATTATCGTGGCCACGACGCCGGTGAAGACGAGTCGATCGCTTTCGAAAATTCGATCGGCAGGGGTAACTGGCGCGATGACTTCATCTCCGCGAGCAATCTCGATGAGGAACAAGCCGGGGAGATGTCGCAAGCCACCCTCTTCGACGGTTTTGCCGATCAGTCCGCAGCCCTGAGTGACCAACATTTCGACGAGATATTCGCGGCGCTTCTCCTCCAGGCTGTCGAGCAGCTCCGTGCGGTTGGGAAGCAGGCGGCTGCCGAGAAAGATCAACATAACTGCCCCCACGATAGCGCACGGCACGCCTACCCAAGAGATATCGGTCAGGCCCATCGGTTGCAATTGACCGTGCTGAGCCTCTAGCCACTGAGTGCGATAGCGCGTCGTCAATTCGCGAACGCGCGGTGGCAGCTTTTCTGCGGGGACCTGTAGGGTTTGCGTATCGATCAACTGAGCCACATCGCCGGATACTTCGCGCAGCATTCCATTGACAACAAAGTTAGTGCTCGTGCCCACCAACGTGCAGATGCCGCCCAGGATCGCTAAATAGCTGAGCGGTAGCAGCAAGCGAGACGGGGCGATGTTACGCTGGCGACACCAGCCGATGGCCATCGGCATGAGCATAGCCACGATGGCTGTATTGAGAAGAAATGCGCTGCTGGTCACCACTACCGCCGCCAATCGACCCAGCGCACCGCGCTCGGTAGCGACCCGGCCGAGCAATGATCGGCCCAGCGCGTCGAGAACTCCTGAGCTGCGGAGCGCCGCCGAGACAACCAGCAGACCGGCAATGGCGATCACGCCTGGGTCAGCGAATCCGACCCATGCCTGTTCTGGCCGGATCAATCCAAACAGGACGTACGTTACCAGCGCCAAGCAGAACAAGACTTCTGTCGGCGCATTGCGCCGCAATTGCATCGTGACAAACACCGCCACGATAACCGCAAATGCGAAAAAGATCTGGAAATTTTCAAACGAACTCATAAAACCTTCGTACCGACGGCAAGTGGATTCTTAAACCAGCAGTCATCTTCAGGACAAGACACCGCGGCGAAGGGCATTTGCAGCACTGATCACACAGCCTAGCTCCCAGCATCAATTGCCGACAGGCGATGCGACGGGAATTGCATCGCTGCGAGCATCGGTTGAATGTGCCGGCCTAATTATTGCCAAATTCGGACTTTTGGCCACAACTCTTCAATTCGAATCGGCCGCGCTGGTCGTTACCGGCGACAGAGTTGTCACCATTTGCTGCCAAAACGTGAGCGGCGAATTCATTTCGTCAGTGTCAGCGGACTGCCGACGCTTTTTGATTCGATAAGGATTGCTGGTTAGACAAACTTTACGTGGTCATTAAGACGCTTGCACCAACCTAAAGTCAACCATGGTGCCGCCAGTTTACATATCCCGCCAATCACATTAATAATCCCAAGCCGCACCGCTGGCCGTTCCGGGCATCGCCGTGAAACTTCCAGCGAACCGATCGGCAAGCCAACCCGCTGTCGACGTTGGAGATGGTTTGGGTCAGGAGAATTTATTCTATGCGAGCCACACTCAAGTACTTTCTTGCCCGCCTCGGGCTCGTTTCGCTTGCCACACTTGGCCTTAGTGCGACTCTCACTGCTCATGATTTGCCCCATGCCAGCGATCGGGCTGGGGCGCTTGTGGCAGCCAGTGAGCCCACACAGTCGATCGCTGTGGCACGGCCCGAGGCTGGAGTCGCACCCCGGCCGACTCAGTTTCAGTCGCAGTCGCAAGCTCAGTCACAGTCACAGTCACAGTCACAGTCAGCAATTTTGGTTGCACGCCCAGCGGCCGGAATCGCGCCGCGACCGGACGTACAAGTGGCGCAGGCCGGCTCACCAGGCCGGCACAGATCCTCACCCGGAAAATTAGTGAGGGCTGGTGAAGTCTACATGCCCTACGATT
>JBEBXX010000510.1:0-3051 GCA_040391435.1 Aureliella helgolandensis
CTCCGCTCGAGACAAATCAGGCTCATAAAGATGTGTCGCCCTCTGGGCTGCGCATCAGTTTGCTTCAATCCGGTGGCTGACGCCGCTCACGCCACCGGCAGAGATATGCCGCCCTCCGGGCTAACTGCAGTCCCAGTTCAGGCCTTGCGAATAAAGTGCTCTGCATACGAGCGCACTTCACGACCGTTGAGGACGTGCACCATCCGGAGTTGCTGAACGGTCGCGTCGTTGAAGTGGCTCAGCGGAATATGGATCAACTGCCGACGAAAGCGTTTGGCAATTCGCCGCCAACTAGCCCCCGGGGCCTTGGGGCTGAGCAGGGCGATCTGCCGCTCGCGAGAATGCAGACAAGCTGCCGCCAGCAAGCGCTCTTCTAAATTATCGGCGAAATCCAATCGCGGGTCCTGCCAGATATCGACGATGGCCACGGGGGGATACAAGAACAGGGCCCCGCCGTACGTGGCCATTGCTATTCCCGGTCCGACCATCTCCTGCTGGAAGTCGCTAGCGAAAAACGCCAGTGTCGATTCGTCTTTGTGCTCGGCGAACCAAGTCGTTCGCCATGGATAATCCCGCGGGTCGGCGGGCGTATCAAAGAGCATTACGCAGCAGTCCATCGTACCGACGCTGGGGGGCATGACTTTCACATAAATATCGCCGTCGTACCAATGTCGCAGCGTTTCGCGAATGTCGATGCCATCTTTGATACTGGTTGAGAACTTCTCGCTGCGCGCCAAATCAGCACCGATGATCGCCTTGGCGCGATCCATAACGCGAGTGCGAAAGCTTTCGATGAGCGTGTCCTCGGGTGGCCACGAACACTGCGAGTAGGGATTCCACTGCGTTTGCCAACGATCCATCTCTTCGCGAATGGGCTTGCGGCGAAGTTGCAAGGAGCGCCACGAGACGGGTTGGCCAGGCAGACGACTGACCACGCTCACCATATCACCGCCCGGCAGCCGCGCTTGATCGATTCCCAGCGTGACGGTGCTGGAGTTAGAGAATTCATGGAACGCATAATTCCGCGCGGTCTCGATCAGGTGGATCGCATACTGATCGCCCAAGATCTGCTGAGCGGCGACTCCCATGGTGTACAGGTCCGGAGTCATGCGATGCTCGATCAGGGTCAGATTGCGGATGTACTTCAGACACTGTGACAACAGCAGCGGAGTAATCCGTCGAGCCCGTTTGCCCAGATCCTGCAAGTAGCTGCTGCGAGCCGACATGAGCAGTTGCTTAACACCGTCGAGCGATAAATTCTCGTCGTCTTCCAGCGCCACGCGAGCTTGCTCGTACAGCCCAGTGATGAAAGGCAGTTCGCCAAATAGAAAGATCAATGAATTGGCGGCCACCGAGTGCACCACGCTGGGCGCGACCGAATCGTGCTCAGGTAGCTCCGGTTGCGGCTCGGCAAAATACGCCTCGCGCAGCCAAGGCCACTCGAGGATCGAGCAGACGATGACTATGTTCTCGTATCGCTTTTCCAACTCGCGCAGCCGCCAAGCCATGTACTGCAAGCGATGCTGCGCCTGCTCCTCGTAGGGCCGCGACAACGTGGGCAGGATGGCCGTGGCAAAGCGCTCGATCGATACCGTTTTCAGCGCGTAGGGATCCGGCATGATCGACGCCAGAGGCTCAAAAGCATTCGTCTCCAGATCGCAGAATTCGATCGGCCAACGCTCTCCAAGAGCCATCCGCAAGGCCATAATCACGGGCTGACAGGGATCGATCGGCACGTAGCTCCACGCCCCGCCGTTGTCCGCATCGTCGTTGCCGTCCGCTGTATCCTCCTCTGGACTCCACGCCACAGCGGTGTAGTTGGGCAGGCAGCGCTGCAGAACCATGGTCGGCGTGGGGAGATTCTCAACCGCCGCGAGCACATTGGCTTTAAAGGATTCGGGCAGCGCCACCGCTAGGCAATCACAACGGTTGGCCAGCACCCACTGCCGCACCGCCAGCGCGCTACTGCCACTGCCGTGCACTACCGGCAGACACGTGATGCGACTTCCCAGTGCCAGCGGCGTGGTGCGGTCGGGTTGCATGGGCGTGGGATCCAGTGGAATTGGGAGCTAAAACGAATGTTAAAGCCTGGACTATCTTCAGCGCCGCCTGCCGCGGCACCGCTGGGTGACTCTCACGGGTGGCAATTCTGAAATTCTCAGACTTTTGCGTGGCCTATTGTATCGGCTTTACGGGCTGAGCGATATTGAGCTCCCAGACAATGATTCGTATACTGGGCGTTTCGACCACAGTCAAACAGGTGAACTATGAAGAGCGAGCGGCGGCACGAACTACAGAAAAACGAACTGGCAGATCGCTTGGCCAGCGGTATTGAGTCCACGCGCTCGCTGCTCCCGGTTATCGGCATCATCCTAGCCGTGATGCTCGTCGGTGCTATCGGCTGGGGTGTCTACAACCGCTACAGCAGAGGCCAAGCTTCAGCGGCCTGGACCGAATTCTATTTTAACCTGACCGGCGGCGACGCCGATTCGTTTGCCGATCTAGCCGCTGAACACCCACGCAGTGCCGCTGCAGGTTGGGCTCAGCAAGTCGCCGGAGATGCATTTTTACAGCGTGGCATCGCCGCCATGTATCGCAATCGAACCGAGGCCAAGGAGCTGATCGGCAAGGCGATCGCGGCTTTTGAAAAGGTCGATCAAACAGCCGGCAACCCCGAACTACGATCCAAAGCCCTGCTCGGCTTGGCTCAAGCTCACGAGTCGCTGGGCGATTTGGACCAAGCCGCTAGCTATTATCAGCAGCTATCCAAACTTGCCGTTCAACCGGGCCTGGTCGACGAAGCCAACCAACGCTTGGCCTTCGTCACCAGCGACGCCGGCAAGAGCTTCTACACTTGGTTCAGCCAGCTCGATCCGAAACCCGATGCACCCATCACGCTCCCCAGCGATCTCTCCCTGCCGCCCGGCTCGCCCGACCTGGAGTTTGGCCCAAGCGATTTCCAGCTCAACAACGCTCTAGACAGCATACTGGGTCCTGGTCGAAACCTGCCCGCGGACTCAGCGCCTACGCCCGCCGCGGCAACCGATACTA
>JBEBXX010000511.1:0-3041 GCA_040391435.1 Aureliella helgolandensis
TCAGCCCCGCGCGGCGAGGGAACGGAGCTTCCCAGGGCTGCAAGCGAGTATTCACGAAGAAAGGACTCGCTTCGAAATCGATGTTCGGGTTGGGTTGCTCGTAATTGAGGCTGGGTGGTAGCAGTCGATGCCGCAGAGCCAAACTAGCTTTGATCAATCCAGTTACGCCAGCGGCTACGTCTAAATGCCCGATATTGGTTTTGAGCGACCCAATCGCGCAGTATTGCCGCTTGTCAGTCGACTGGCGGAAGACCCGCGTCAATGATTCAATTTCGATCGGGTCGCCTAGCGAGGTAGCTGTGCCGTGGGCTTCGACGAGAGTAATGCTGTCGGCTTTGATTCCCGCCGCGCGATGCGCCATGGCAATCGCCCCAGACTGGCCCTCCACACTGGGAGCCGTGTACCCGATTTTGGCTCGCCCATCGTTGTTCAGTCCCCAACCTTTGATGACGGCATAGATGTCGTCTCCGTCGGCCACCGCCTGCTCGACTCTTTTTAGTAAAACCACGCCGCAGCCTTCGCCGAAGACCGTGCCTTGGGCTCGCGCATCGAATGCGCGGCACACTCCGTCGGGAGAAACCATACCTCCTTCGGTATACAGATAGCCGCGATTCTGCGGCAACTTGAGCGTCGAACCACCAGCCAAAGCCATCTCGCATTGTCCGCTGAGCAGGCTTTGGCAGGCCTGCGCGATGGCTACCAGCGACGTGGAGCAGGCGGTCTGCACCGTGATGGCGGGGCCTCGCAGGTTGAGCAGAAAGGCAACACGAGTGGCCAAGTAATCTTTATCGTTGCCGAGCTCCGTTAGCAAATCGCCGCCATGAAAGGCATTGGCTAGGCTCTCGATCCACCGCGGACTGATCGCCAAACTCGCCAACATGTAGGTATCCATGTAACAGCCAGCAAAAACACCTACCGGCACATCGATCGCATCAACGTTGTAGCCCGCATCCTCAATGGCATGCCAACAATTTTCCAACAACAGCCGGTGCTGCGGATCCATCACCGCAGCCTCTTTTGGAAAGATGCCGAAGAATTTGGCATCGAACTTGTCCGCATCCTCGACTGACGCCGCCCTGCGCACCAAATTCGGATTTTTGCGCAGCGGGCTGTCGGGGGGCAAATTCAAGTCCTGCTCGGCGATATCCACAATACTGCAAACGCCATGGGTGATATTCGACCAAAATTCGCGAACGTTAGCTGCGCCAGGAAATCTTCCAGCCATGCCTATCACGGCGATACCTAAATTGCGGTCGCTTTCGGAAGCTGTAGGAGCCTGCGCCGGGACTGAGGGGCTTCTGTCGCATGGCGTAGCGCCTGCCGCCTTCCGCTCGATCTTGTCGATGATCGCGGCTACAGTCGGCAGAGCGAAGAGGTCAGTAATGCTCAAGCCGGCATGAAACAATTGCTCCAGCCCACTGTAGAGCTGCACCATGTGCAGCGAGCTTGCGCCGAGCGCTTTTAATTCGTCGTCGACGCCTACGCGCTGTAGACCGAGCACATCCTGACACAGCTCAACCACCGCGCGCTCGATAGCAGAGCGGGGTGGCACAAAGGCATTCTCCAGCTCGGGCCGCGGCCGCGCTTCGGCGCGAAGCCTGCGCAGGAGGCTCTCGACTGTGTTCCAATCAGTGGCGATGTGCTGGCACAATTCGGAGGGCCATGCATTGCCGGATGCTGCTGCGCCAGATTTCGCCCGAGGACTCGTAGGACTACTGGCCGTGTCGTCTCCAGTCGCACTTGCAAGTAGTCGATCAGCAGGTAGCTCAGTCTTCGCACGTGCCTGTGAATCCGCTGTCATTCGCTCAGCCGCGCCAAGAGCTGCATCGAGCTGTGCGACGGTCATGCGAAACACAACGGCCTGCTGGCTCGGCGAGTCCTCTCGCACCGTGCCCGTCTCTTTGCAGAAAGCGCCCAGGATGCGTCGCAATAAGTCTTGAGCCGGCTGGTTTTTCTCCGTTTCGATCAATTGCACTTCGACGCGCGCGCAGAACAGCGAGGCAGCACAGCGGGACAATTCCTTTAACATACGATGCTCGATACGCCGACCCAATGCTCGGCAACTGAGCAACATACTATCGACTTGTAGCGTATCGCCGGTCACGCGGTAGAGCGCCAATCCGACCAAGCCATACTGGCCGAACTTATCGGCTGCATCGACCAGAAACGCATGATGTTGCGGCTGCTGACACCACTGTTTCAATTCCTCCGCGGTGCGGCGACGCGTTGTAAAGTTGAGCTGGTTTGTGCGCTGGGTCAACTGCGACGCACGCTCTATATTCTGATCGTCGAGCGGCACAAAGCGGAGCTGCAGGTTTAACTCTGTTAGGAATTGTTCGAGCGAAACCGCTTGCCGGCGGACCTCACCGCGCAGCGTCTCTTGCGCATACGACTCGGCTCGTTGCCGATCCTCGTGGGTCGCGCGAGGGCGATCCAGCGCCCACACATGCTGCAAGAATGAGCCTATGTCACCTGGCGAGTCTGTCGCATTCGAGCCACTCATGCGCTCGCCTATCGGTAACTGCAGAGTCAACACTTCGGGCAGATGTGCGCGAACTTCAGCACACTCCAGCGGATTGTCGTCGATGAATATAAAGCTATCGAGCCCCAAGTTTAATTGCTCAGCCAACTCACGCAGATTTTGAGACTTGGGCGACCAATTCAGCCGAGCCGCGGTGATGTGTTCTCTGCGCAGTAACATGTCAGGATGTCGATCGAAGACCTCCCAGGCGTCCGCAGCATTGTTCTTGCTGCACAAACACAGTAGGAAGCCCTGCGCGCGCAGTTGCAGCAGTTGCTGTTGCAACATTCGATATTGCTGCGACACGACTACGCCGATCGGGCCCGCCTCGCCGCAGACTCCATCCCAAAGAGTATTATCACAGTCCAGCGCGATGACTTTGGCTGGCAGACGCTGAGCCGTGTACAGTCGCCGGGCCAGCAGCGTGGCGAGTCCTGTAAAGTAGGCGCGCGTATAGGGGATGTGTCCAGCTTGGCTCGCCAACGGATCTTCGACTGGGGACACCGGGTAGAGTTCAGCG
>JBEBXX010000512.1:0-3040 GCA_040391435.1 Aureliella helgolandensis
CCTTGGTGGATCAATTGATAGAAGGAGTGCTGTCCGTTGGTGCCCGGTTCGCCCCAGTAGATCATCCCCGTGGCGTAGTCGACCTGCTCGCCTTGCATCGTGACGTACTTGCCATTGCTTTCCATCGTCAATTGTTGCAAGTAGGCCGGGAAGCGTTTGAGGTACTGATCGTAGGGGAGTACGGCTACCGTCTCTACGTTGAAGAAGTTGGCGTACCAGACCGAGAGCAAGCCCATCAGGCAGGGCATATTTTGAGCCAGTGGCGCGTGGCGGAAGTGTTCGTCCATAGCGTGGAAGCCGGACAACATCTCTTCGAATGCCTCGGGGCCGATGGCCAGCATCGTCGACAATCCGATGGCTGATTCCATCGAGTAGCGCCCGCCGACCCAATCCCAAAACTCGAACATGTTCTGCGTATCGATACCGAATTCGGAAACCTTCTCCGCGTTGGTTGACAGAGCCACAAAGTGCTTGGCGGTCGCCGAACGATCGCCATCCATGGCGGCCAGCAACCACTGTCGAGCCGAATCGGCGTTGGTCATGGTCTCAATCGTGGTGAACGTTTTCGAGGCCACAATGAACAGCGTTTCTGCGGGGTTCAGATCCGCGGTGGCTTCGGTAAAGTCTGTGGCGTCCACGTTGCTCACAAAGCGCACAGTCAAATGACGGTCGCTGAAGTGGCGCAACGCCTCGTAGGCCATGACTGGCCCTAAGTCGGACCCGCCAATTCCAATGTTGACAATGTTTCGGATAGGTTGTCCGGTGTGCCCCAGCCACTGGCCGCTGCGCACGCGTCGGCAGAATGCAGCCATCTTATTGAGCACGGCGTGCACCTCGGGGATGACGTTCACTCCCTCGGTTTCGACGGTAGCTGAGCGCGGCGCGCGCAGTGCCGTATGCAGCACCGCCCGGTCCTCGGTGACATTGATCTTCTCACCGGCAAACATAGCGGCGATTCGCTGCGGCAATTCGCATGCTTCCGCTAGTGCGATTAGCAGGTCGAGCGTCTGGCCGGTAATGCGATTTTTTGAGTAATCCAAATACAGCCCGTCGACTTCGAGAGTCAATTGCTGGCCGCGCTGTGGATCGTCGGCGAACAGCTCGCGCAGGTGCTTGTCCGCTATGGCGGCGTAGTGCTGGGCCAGGGCTTGCCACTGAGGTCGGCGAGTAAGAGTCGGCCGGTTGGCTGCGGTGGTTGTCACGGGCGGTGCCTCCTTGGATCCATGAATGGTAGCGGACAGGAGCTACGAATATAGACGATCGCGGCTGGCTTGGCATGGGGAGCGATCGCTGGCGGATGAGCGCGCGGTTAGGTTTCGTAGGGCCAGACGCCACGCGTCCACAGTCCACCGTCGACGTACAGCGTTTGACCAGTAATAAAGCTAGCTGCGGGGCTGACCAAGTAGGCCACCGTCTCAGCCACGTCGCTCTCGGTCCCGACGCGACCCAGCGGAGTGATCGATCCCCACGTCGCGCCATAGTCTGGGCTTTCGCGCTGCGTGCGTTCGTTCTCAATGGCGCCTGGTGCCACGCAGTTGACTCGCACGCCGAATTTCCCCAATTCGACGGCTGCAACTTTGGTGAGCATCTCGATACCTCCCTTGCTGGCCGCATAGTCACCCAAGCTCGGGAACGGTACGCGGTTAGCCCCGGAGCCGATATTGACGATCGTGCCCCCCTGGGACTGCATCAGCCGCGCAGCTCGCTGCGTACATAGAAACGTCCCTTTGAGGTTGGTGCGGATGGTGCGATCCCAATCCGCTTCGCTGAGCTCCATGAGCGGCGCAAAGGTCTGCACGGCTGCATTGTTGACCAATACCTTGAGCGGCAGGTCGCTTTCGCCGATCTTAGCGAACAGCCGATCGAGTTCGGCGGCACAGCCCACGTCGGCATCCATGGCCCAGCCATCGCTGCCCGCGGCGCGCACAAGCTCCAGCGTGCGTTCGGCTCCGCTGGCGTCGCGGAAGTGATCCACGACGATGGTGTAGCCTGCCTGTGCCAGACGCTCGGCAATTTGTCGACCAATTCCAGAGCTGGCACCTGTGATGAGCGCCAGTGAGGGTGTTTTTTCGGAGTGCATATAAAGGTTGGTTATCGGCTCAAAGGGAAGTAGTCGGGAAAGGCTGGCCACCGGGGAGGCGAACTCGGCGCAATAACCGGTTTGACGCCCAAGCTAGCAAGACGCCCCAAGGTAGCAACTTGTGCGGCCGGCATAAAGTGGATGGGACGCCTGCTCTGTCGAAGCTGCTCAAGGTCGCCCGGCTGCGGTGCAAGCATGTAGCGGAGCTGGCGTGCTGTATGTCGCCGAGCTGCGGCGCAAGTATGTCGCCGAGCTGCGGCGCAAGTATGTCACCGAGCTGCGGTGGAGCCTGAGGTGCGTCGTGGTGAAAATGACTCGGCCCGCCTCCGCATCGCAACTCGAAAGGGTCAGCCACTGGCTATGAAAGCGCTATCCGTCCACTTAAACCCACCCCCTGCATGGCAAAATCCCCCTTGTCCGATCGTTTTGGATTGAGTTTTGGGGCTTTAGTTTGATTAGCGGGCAATTAAACTAGCTGATTGAAGTAAACTGGGTATGAACCGGCTGGAAAGATTCAGCACGAGAACTTTTCGCTTTATGGCAACTGGTGTAGGAATTGGCTATGGGAAATCGTGGAAGTCGTCGAATCGCCGTCCGCGCTCGCCTGGGCGGCTGGGCAGTGGCATGCGTGGCGGCCTGTCTGATCATGCCTGTGGGCACGCAACTTCGGGCGCAGAGTGTCGCGGCGCCTGGCATTCCGACATCGAGCGCTTCGGAGCGGCGGTTGGCTCCCGATGTGCTGATCCAGATCGCTCCTGCGATGCAGTACGGCGAGACTTTTCAGGGACCGATCGACCTGCCACTCGTGGCGGAGAACTCTGATTTGGCCTGGGACCCACACTATGCACCTAAGAGCGATACGTTGGCAGAGATGGCCCGCGAGGTGGTTTTCCGCGGTGACGTCTATTGCTTAGATTTTGCGTTCAAGCCCGTGCGGATGATAGAAGTGCAGGGCCAGAC
>JBEBXX010000513.1:0-3036 GCA_040391435.1 Aureliella helgolandensis
CTTGGTCTCAAGGACCACGCACACAAACCCCCGTCGGCCGCTCCATCCGCATGCAGTGCTTGGAGGACCGCTGGATCGTGCTGCCCGATTCCGGCAAAGCCAATGACCCTGCCGCCGTGGCGATCGCCTTTGATACCACGCCGCAGCAACGCGCCGAAAAACTGGCCAAAGTTGTCGCGGAACGCGTCGACAGTTGGGGGCTGGCGCTCACCGGCGGCTACTGGAAACCCGTGCTAGTAGTCGACGTCGGTCCCGGTGCCGAATGGCGGTTCCACCAACTGCAACAACTGCTCGACGCCAGCGGGCTGGAAGTCCAACGCGGTAAACCGTAATTGCGCTTAGCCCGCAGCGCAGCTCACGCACCTGACCATCGTACATTCGTCACCCAGCTCACATTCCAACCTTTCTCCTCAGGCTCTAGCGATGCCACGTCGACATGCAGAAGACGCCTCGGTAGGCGAAGATTCGTTCCTAGACACGATCGCCAACTTGGTCGGAATCATGATCATCCTGGTAGTAATAGTCGGGACGAAAACCAAAGTCGACGCCGAGGCGTACGGCCGCGAGCTGGCAGAGCGAACGCCCACTGAGCAGTTCGAAGATCCGCTGCGGCAGGTGCGCGGGCTGCAACAATCGCTGGCTGAAACCGAACAGCAACAGCAGGCCTATGCGATGGAGAACCAGTACCGCAAACTCGAGCGCGACAGTCTGCTAACTCAAGTCACCCTGGCTCGCGCGGCCGTCGCCGAGCATCTCCAATCGCTCGATGCCGACAAGCGGGCCGATATAGAACAGGGACAAAAGCTGGAGACGCTCAAGGCCCAGCTCAAAGAGGTCTCCGAGAAGATGGGAGCCGCTGAAGAATCCAAACGTCCTAAAATTGTACTCGAACACTTGCCTACCCCAATGGCCAAGACAGTCTTCCACCGCGAGATGCATGTCAAGCTGCAGAACCACCACGTCACAGTCATTCCCTGGGATCGCTTGGTTGATACCCTCAAGCAACAAGTGCCGCTCGCCGCGCGGCGGAACTCTTCGAAAAATTCGATCGAGGACACCCTGGGGCCGATTGGCGGATGGCTGATGAAATACCGCATGCTGTCCGTCCCCGGGGGCCTGGAACTGGACCGCTTTGAACTGGAACAGATCTCGACCGATCAGGATGAACCGCTGCAGCAAGCCTGCGCGCCATCGGGACGCCTGTACATGGAACTAGCCAGCCGCAATCCGGCCGAAACCGTCGTCACGGTGTGGATCTACCCCGAGTCGTTTGACACCTTCCGAGAGTTAAAGGCTTATCTATTCGCCCAAGGCTTCCTAACCGCCGCGCGCCCCATGCCCGACGGCCTGCGCATCGGTGCCAGCCCCAGCGGCAATCGCTCCTCGGCCCAGTGAGCCTGGTCTGCTGTACGGAAAGTTGTCGCGAGCTGCTGCCGGCACCGCTAACCTGGCGTCGCGGACAACTCCGCCCCGCTGTGCTGCGGCGTTGTGAGCTGGTTTAAGTCATGTTAGGCTTCTGTTGCACATCCATCCACCATTCTTACCCAACGCTGATCAACATGTCACCTTCCGGACCAAGCTCTTCATCCCGCTCCGCATCGACGAGGATTTCCAAACGCAGCCAAGCCTTCGACAGCAGCGGCATTCGCAAGATCTTCGACTTGGCAGCCAAGCTCAAGAACCCAGTCAACCTGAGCATCGGGCAACCCGACTTCCCGGTGCCAGAACCAGCCAAGCGGGCGACGATCGAGGCTATCGAGCAAGATAGAAACGCCTACACTCCGTCGCAGGGAATCGCGCCGCTGCGCGCCAAGCTCAAGGCGAATATCGATGCGCGGTATGGCCACGCGGATCGCGACGTGTTCGTCACCTCGGGGACCAGCGGCGGCCTAGTCCTAGCCATGCTCAGCCTGCTCGATCCGGGCGACGAGGTCATCATGTTCGACCCCTACTTCGTGATGTACCCCGCTTTGGTAAAGCTGGTCGGCGGAACACCGGTGATCATCGATACCTATCCTGACTTCCGTATCGATCTCAACAAAGTCGAAGCGGCCGTAACGCCACGCACCAAACTCATCTTGTTTAACACGCCTGGCAATCCGACTGGCGTCACCGCCTCGCAAGCCGAAGCGGATGGGTTGGCCGAATTGGCTGCCCGACATCGAGTCGCCCTCATCTCCGATGAAATCTACAGTCAATTCGCTTACGATGGCCCGCTGCCACCCCCAGCGGATACCAACCCTGAGACGATCGTCATCGATGGATTTTCCAAGAGCCATGCCATGACCGGCTGGCGCGTGGGCTGGGTCCACGGGCCGGCAGCCATTATCGATACCATGATCAAACTGCAGCAATATTCGTTCGTCTGCGCGCCGCAGCCCGCCCAGTGGGGCGCCCTGGCTGCAATGGACATCGACATGTCGGGCTACACCCGCGACTACAGCGGCAAGCGAGCGCGACTGATCGCGGGCCTGCAAGACTACTATGAGTTCGCTACGCCCGGCGGCGCGTTTTATTTGTTTCCCAAAGCGCCCCATGGCAGCGGAGCGGAGTTTGTGAAAAAGGCTATCGAAAACGAACTGCTGATCATACCCGGCAATATTTTCAGCGATCGCGACAGCCACTTTCGCATCTCCTACGCCGTGCCCGATGCGGTGCTCGACCGCGGCATCGAAATCCTGCAGCGGTTGGCTCGAACTGCGTAGCAAGCTCCGCAGCCCCAGCTTCCGGACCAAGGTTTTGAAGATAGTCTCGCAGATTGTTCGGCCCAGCCTGCAAGGGCTGAGAACGCTTAGATCTTGCTCCCGCTCCCCTTGGTCAAAGCCATGAAAGCGGACTCTAAATTGGTCTCTTTTTCGGCAAACCGCTGAAATGCAAAGCCAGACGTGATCAAGGCGCTGGCCAACGGGCTGTAGTCGTGCAGTCCCTCGATCAAAGTCACCTCCAATTCCCCTGGCGAGTGCTCCGCGCGAGATACGCTCTCGACCAGCGGCTGGGAGGCTAGAAAGCTCTCCGCCTCTGCCGCGCGATCGGCCT
>JBEBXX010000514.1:0-3023 GCA_040391435.1 Aureliella helgolandensis
GCCGATATCGCCCGCCGGCACATCGGTATACTCGCCTATATGGCGATACAGTTCGGTCATAAAGCTTTGGCAGAAGCGCATGATCTCATTGTCGCTACGCCCTTTGGGATCGAAGTCGCTACCTCCCTTGGCACCGCCGATGGGCATGCCAGTCAGTGCGTTCTTAAAGATCTGCTCGAAGCCTAAGAATTTAATGATCGAAAGATTCACCGATGGGTGAAATCGCAAGCCGCCCTTATAGGGTCCCAGGGCACTATTGAATTGCACTCGAAAGCCGCGATTGATTTGCACTTCGCCGCGATCGTCCAACCAGGGGTCGCGGAAGATTATCTGACGCTCCGGTTCGCAGATCCGCTCGATGATCTTTTGGTCGGCGAACTTGGGATACTTGGCCAGTACCGGGCCCATTGAAGCCAGGACTTCTTTGACCGCTTGAATGAACTCCGTCTCCCCCAGATTGCGCTGTCGAACGTTTAAATAGATTGCTTCCAGTTTCTCGTCCATCGTGTCTTTCAATTTTCAATAAGTAGTGCGAGCCCACCCAAGCCAAAGAATTGTAGCTTGTGAATTTTCGCGGCGCGATTTTAACTTGCCATTGCCCACAGCGGAATACGCTTCGCCATGTCGACCAGGCCGATCGCCATAATCAACAAGCTTGAGCGCCAACCCAGGTTGACGGAGGTGCGAGTTGTACGGGGACACCGTCAACGCAAGTAGACAATGGCCGCATGCAATTCGATCTCGGCTCCCTTAGTCCAGCCGTGGGGACACAACCCTACACTGCTTATCGATGATCGACAAGTCATTTTTTAAGTGCCGGAACAGCGTTTGCTAGGTTGACAAAACGGTCGTCCGTTTCTCGCGAGAGCCACCTCAGCCAAAGGATCAGAGCACGATTATGTCCAGCCCAATGCCGTCCGACGCAGTTACCGATGTAGTAATAGTGCAAACCAACCACGGACTAGTTTACTCGGTGCCCGTACCGCACCAGTCCTTTGATGAGAGTCGCTCAACTACCTTGGAGCGAGTTGCGTTGAGCGAGGTTTGCAGATCAACCGAGCTGTCCGGTTCGGCCATTCGCGCTCAAGCCAATGCTCAGCAAGCCTCACACACCTGAGAGCCATAACCAGCCAAGCGGCCACTACCGACTGAAGGCGCAGCTCGCAACAGCCTGCCCCTTCGAGAACTAAAACCGCTGCGAATCATGCGCTGGGAGGAATGTTAATTCGGGGCAGTCGGTGGCTTGGGTTTGACGAGCTTCATGGCCACCCAGGCCAGCAGCAAGATCACCGCCGCCCCGATGCCGACTTTAATTGCGACGGGCAGCAGTGTATCGCGAAAGTAATCGGCTTCTTCGACCTGGAAATCCTCCTCGCCGAAATTTTCAAACTCCTCCGTCCCCAGGTCGATGTCAAAGTCTACGGATTCTGGGTTGCTCGCCGAGTTGGCCGGGGACGGCGAAGTTGTCGTAGTGCCGTCGTCGACGGCTGCAGGCACCTCACCGCTCGGCGGCTGCGCAAGCAGTGGAGCGCCCTCAGGCGACAGAGCAAAAGCTATCAGGCTTAGTGCAAAGACTAAGTGCATGGCTCTCCTACATCTGCTAATATCAGCTCCTCCGCTACGATCTACGAACTCGAGCATATTGGGCGAGACTCGTGCAGGCGAGCATCTTTTGGACTGCCCCCGGCCCGGCAGGTCCGCTAACTGTTTGAAAGCGCAAAGAGTCATGACGAGTAAATCCTTATGCTAGGGAAAACGGAACAACTTTCCAGAGTAAACGCAATGGAGCAAGCAGCTCAAGAGCGGGTTCTCGTGAAGGTCCGTTAAAATAGCATCCGTTATCTGATCATTCGAGAGCTATCGGGCCTGACTGCGCGTGGTATGAGGCCCTAGTGGTCGCAGCCTACGCCAATGTATTGAGGAGCCACGGGCATACTTCAGGCGGACCAGCACCCGTCCTAGTTGAAAAAGCCTTAAGTTCAAGACTCGCTTTACAGCGAAATCTGCAGAAAAAGGTTTTCGAAGCCGGCTTAAGACGACTGCATCGATTGTGCCGCCAAAATAAGTAACTATTATTGTGGGTGGAATAGTTCATCATGTACGCCAACTTGCGAGGGAATCTATGAGATTATTACATTTTGCTTGGGCTATGGCATTGGCCACGGTCTTGGTCACAACCGCGAATGCAGGCCTAACGGTCACCTTGGGAGTTCGCGAATCGGGTGGCACCGGACCCATTGGTGCCAACAATGCTGCAGCAGGTTCAATCCAGTGGATCGAGAAGGATACCCAAACCTTCGCCTTTGATGGTCAGTGGCATACGCTAACCTGGAATCTTGACGGAACCAACGTCAGTCCTTCCACGTTGAACGCCGGCGACACCGTCCTAAACGGCGCGTGGGGAACCTTGGAACATCTGCGGTTTTTGAATTCCGATGGATACTCAGCCCCAATGACGATTTACATCGACGATATCGTCGTCACGACTAGCGCCGGCACGACGGTTTTGACGGATTTCGAAGGTTATGCAGCAAACCAGCAAGTGGTCTTCCGCCAGCCGAGTTTTTCTAGCAGCACGACCGGCAACCTGGACCTAGCTGGCGGTAATTCCACGGGTATCAGCAATGCCTCCGCTCAGTCGGGTACTAGTTCATTAGCTACCAGCTTCCAATTTAAAGACGCGGCCACCACTAATTGGTTGCGTTTAACAACTTCTGGCACCGGCACACTAGGCAACCCAGCTCTACCTTTCGGTGCAGGCAACTCGTTGTCTGTATCGTTCAGAGCGGTACCGGAGCCCTCCTCGCTCAGTCTGCTAGGCCTAGCAGCCATTGGCATATTGCGACGCCGACGAAAATGACGTCGACGAAAACAAGTCTAAGTGCATAATCTTGAATCGTGCAGCCAGCCCAGCGACATCCTGCCATGGATTTCGCTGGGCTTTTTCATTGGTCACCCCGCCAGCTCGACTCGAGCCGCATGACGAGCCGCTGCCAGCGGTGGAGCAATTGACAATGAGGGGC
>JBEBXX010000515.1:0-3017 GCA_040391435.1 Aureliella helgolandensis
TTAGAGCTGCTCGTCTCTTAGAGCTGCTCGTCTCTTAGAGCTGCTCGTCTGTTAGAGCTGCTCGTAGGGCAAGCTGAACAGCAGGTCGATATCTTCGAAGTTGCCTGTTTTCAATCCGCGGCTGAACCAGCGGATGCGTTGTTCGCTGGTGCCATGGGTGAAGGCATCGGGGACCACTCGCCCCTGGGACTGTCGCTGCAGGGTGTCGTCGCCGATAGCCTGGGCTGCGCGAATTGCGTCGGCGACGTCGCCTTCTTCTAAGATCTGCATTGTTTGTTGGGCATGGTGGGCCCAGACGCCGGCTAGGAAGTCGGCTTGCAGCTCAAGGCGAACGCTCAGGTTGTTGGCTTCGACGCGACTGGCCTGCGCTTGTTCGCGCTGCACCTTGGTGGTCAGCCCGAGTAGATTTTGCACGTGGTGCCCAACTTCGTGGGCGATCACATAGGCGCAGGCAAATTCTCCTTCGGCTTGGAACCGCGTCCGCATCTCATCGAAGAAGGCCAGATCCAAGTAAACTTTCATATCACCTGGGCAATAGAAGGGCCCGACGGCGGAGGTGGCTTGTCCACAGGCGCTATTGACCGCGCCGCGAAAGACCACCAGCTTGGGTTGTTGATATTCGCGGCCAACCATCTCTGGGAGCAGTTTACCCCACACATCTTCGGTGTAGCGTAGCACTACGCTGGTGAACTGAAAGGCGGGATCCTCTTGAGGATCGACGTCCCCTTCGGTTTCGATGACCGCTGCCTGTTGTTGCTGCTGTTCCTGCAGGGCGCGTGCGCCCTGTTGCAAGGCTTGTTGTGCGTCGCCGCCACGCATGAGGGTGAAAACGACGACGAGGATCACGGTCACCAGACCACCCCCGGCCACGGCCGGCCCTTTGAGCCCGCGCGCGTCTTGAATGTTCCTACTTCCCTTTTCGCCTTGCCAACGCATGATTAATCCTCGGTCAGAGCCTATAGAGTGGAGCTGTGCAGTCTTTAAACGTAGCGTTCGCCAGCCTGGCAGGCAATGCGCTCGCTCGCTGAAGCCGGCCTACAATAGACTAGGAATCTGGAATTTCCCCAAAATTGGTTGGTTGCTTCCGGCTTATACGCGAATTAGTATCAGATGGTTGCCAGATGGCCACTTTGGAAAATTCCTACGCCTCGATCGATCTGTTTGTTGCTAAAGGAGAACGGGCAATGCCCCGGATAATCTGTTTCGCTTTATGCTTTGGACTGCTGCAGTCACCATCGTTTGCTCAACGCGGTGGTTTAGAAGAACTGTACGGTGAAGGTGTGCATCGCTACTTCTCCGGCGATCTCGTGGGGGCCGATCAAATCCTGACCCAAGTAGTCGACAGCGGGTCGCAAGATCCACGCGTGTACTACTTCCGGGGTCTGGCTCGCGAGCTGCAGGGTTATGGTGGGGAGCTGGACTTTGAACAGGGAGCGCGGCTCGAGGCCGAAGGCAAACGCGTGGTGGATGTTGGCAACGCGCTGTCGCGCATCCAAGGCGCGACGCGAAGTGAGATTGAAGTGGCTCGTCGCAATGCGCGTATCGAAGTCGAGCAACAGCAATTGATGCTGCAGCGTTCGCGTCAACCTATTAGCGGCGCAGCGGCAAGCCCAGTGCCTGCGATTCCCGCCTCGCCGCTGCCCGCCGATTCGGTCCCTGCTAACGAAACGGGACTGGCACCTCTGGTTCCGCCTGTAGCCCCTACACCGGCAGTTCCGGCGAGTCCCGCGGCGCCTCCGGCCGCAGTTGCTCCGCCAGCGGACACGAGCGATCCATTTGCCGACGACGAGGCAGCTAGTGCGCCTGCCGGCGCAGATGCCGCTGATCCGTTTGGAGCAGCTCCAGCGCCGAGCACGCCGGCTGCCCCGGCCCCAGACGCCGCTGATCCGTTTGGTGCACCCGCAGCCGAAGCTAGCGATGATCCGTTCGGTTTATAACAATTTGGGCTGGATCGCCGCCGGCAGTGCGGCGGCAGCTCAACCTGCTCATTGGCGCTAAAGCCAGCGAGCGGCGCGTGTGTACTATCGAATGAGGGAGGTCCACTGGGCCTCCCTTTGTCGATTAAGGTCAGGCCTAACAGAGCGGCTGGTCGATACGTACAATCAGCCTAGAGCTCGCTCACGGCTGAGCTGCTAGGAGATCAAAGTAGTCACTGGCGGAGTCCACCGCTGCGATCGAACCTTGGCAACTGCGACTGCGCGAGTGTTCTTCGTTACTCAACTCATCGGAACGGTCAGCGATGCTAGCCAAACGTATCATTCCTTGTCTGGACGTAGAGCAGGGGCGAGTCGTCAAGGGGACGAATTTTGTGAACTTGCGCGACGCGGGCGATCCAGTGCAGGTGGCTGCGCGATACGAGCGTGAGGGGGCTGACGAGTTGGTATTTTTGGATATCACCGCCAGCCATCAACAGCGCGGAATTATCTTGGATGTGGTGCGGCGGACGGCGGAGCAAGTCTTCATGCCGCTGACGGTCGGTGGCGGCATTCGCACGCTAGAGGATATTCGGCAGTTGCTTCAGGCCGGCTGCGATAAGGTTTCGCTCAATACGACGGCTTGCCTTGATCCTGAGTTTGTAGCCCAAGCCGCCAAGCGTTTTGGCAGTCAGTGCATCGTGGTTAACATCGATCCCAAGCGCGTCTATCGCCCCGCCGAATCGGGCGACCCAGAAGCTCCGCAGCGGGAGTTTTGGGAGGTGCACATCCATGGTGGCCGAACTCCCACGGGGTTAGAAGCTGTGTCCTGGGCTAAACGCGTTGAATCTCTTGGAGCCGGCGAGATCGTATTGACGAGTATGGACTGTGATGGAACCTGTGACGGTTATGACTTGGAAATCACCGCCGCCGTGGCCAGTTCTGTAGGAATTCCTGTCGTCGCCAGCGGCGGCGCTGGGTCTCCCCAACATATGGCCGACGCAATTCAGCTTGGAAAAGCCGATGCTGCTTTGGCCGCCAGTATTTTTCACTTCGGTCAGTATACAATATTGGAAACGAAACAAGTGCTGGCAGAGCGTGGCA
>JBEBXX010000516.1:0-3016 GCA_040391435.1 Aureliella helgolandensis
GACGCCGCAAGTGACCGACAGTTTGCGGCTGGCCTTGGGTTCTGAAAACGTCCTCCCCATGCCGCCCGTGATGGGTGGTGAGGACTTCAGCCAGTTTGGTTTGGCCGGCGTGCCCATCGTGATGGTTCGCTTGGGAGTGATCGCGCCTGAGCGCCTAGCGCGGTTTGCAGAGCTGGAGCAGCAACCTCCCTCGCTCCACTCGCCGACTTTTTACCCCGATGCGCACGACGCATTAGCAACTGGCCTGCTATCGATGATTAGCATTGCGGCCGACCTTCTGCCGCCGGCCGATCGTTAAGAATAGGGGCCGCGACGCTCGAAAGCCGCGCGGCTCCATCGCCGCCTGTCAGTTCGTGGCAGCGATCTAAAAACTTGGCGGTTTGTACTAACTGGGTTTTGCTCTACAATTCGATGACACTAACTTCGTCCTCTGACCCATAGTGAGCTGCTGGCACCGATGTTGGAACGCAAACCAATTTTTCCCCACGTGATCGAACTGAACTTTCAAGCCGGTCACGTGATCGGCTGCAATGTCTATCTGGTCTTTGATGGGGACGAATGGATCTTGATCGATGTCGGCTACGAGGAATCGGTCGAAGAGATTATCGAACTGATACGCGAGCTCGATTTCCCCCTCTCCAAATGCAAGATGCTGGTAGCCACCCACGCCGACGTCGATCATGTGCAAGGCATGGCCTTGGCAAAACAGACTCTCAAAGCCCAGCTCGGCTCGCACCCGATTGCCGCCAAACTGCTGGCCAGGGGAGACACGCTGCAGACCTTTGCGGTCATCGAGGCTCAGGATATCCACCTGGACATGCCGCAGGTTGAAACGGATGTGTTGATCGACGAGGGCTCAGTCATCGAGGTGGGCAAGCTGCGTTTGGAGGTCTGGGCTACTCCTGGGCATGCCGATTGCCAACTGTCCTTCCGCATGGGAGATCTGCTTTTTAGCGGGGACAATATCTACCGCGATGGTTGTGTGGGGGCTATCGACGCGCATCACGGTAGCGACATCCCCGCCTTCATCCGCTCTTTGCAACGCATTCGCAACTCGGACGTCAAGTGGTTGCTTCCCAGCCACGGCCCGATCTTTCGCAAAGACAATGCGCTGCTGGACAGCACTATTGAGCGCCTGCAAGGCTACCTACACATGGCAGATTTTGGAACTTGCGCTACCGAGTGGCCGCTCATGGACCAGTGGGAGGAAGAGATCGCCCAGGGCAAGCTGCCTGAGTAAACCTCGATACGTTGCAGTCTGTGCCGTAAAAGGAGTCACTTCGGGTGGGCTCTTAAGCTTTTTCTGTGCCGAAAGGGAGTTAGCCCTTGACGATTCGGTAAAAAAAGCATTAAATTTTTGGTTCCCCTCCATAGGCCCTCGCGAAGGAACCGTCTTGCGATCTACGGTTTAGGACGCCAGCGTAGCTTCAATTGGCAGAGCACCGCATTCGTAATGCGGGGGTTGCGGGTTCGACTCCCGCCGCTGGCTCTTGGCGGAACCAATCCACGGTAACAGCGATCGCATTTTTTCCCTCGCGACACTTAGCAACCAACACCCAGGAGTCATTCTAGGATGGCGGACGCATCGGTACTCGATATGCGCGACATGGTGGTTTCAAACCAGTCATTCGGGCCCACTGAAATTCGGCAGATCTGCAAGACGATTTCCGAAGACTACAGTCAACTTGGCATCTTGCGCGACGCGGTCACTGAGTTGGCGCAAGTCACCGACCGCAGTCCTGCGCAGTCGGTGCGCTTAGGCGTAAGCCAGTACTTACTGGGCAAATTCAGTGAGGCATTAGCCACGTTGTCGCACGCCGATGGCAGCGCGCTGGCCCTGTACTACTTGGCCAAAACCGAATTCCAGCTACTGCACTACGACGATGCACTGAAGCATTTCGCCGCGGCCAAAGGTGCGGGCTATGATGCCGACCAGTGTCAAATCTCCTCGGCGGAAGTCTTGCGGTATCAGGGCAAGTTGCCCGAGTCGATGGACATCCTGGACAATATCTTTGGGCCTGCTGAGCAGACCGCCGAGTACAACTACCAACGTGGTGCGACCGTCGCCATGCGCGACGGGCACACCGAAGAGGTCTCGCGACTGTACAATCGCGCGCTGCAGTACGACGATCGACATCCAGGTGCGCTGTTTGGGCTGGCCCTTGAGAGCGACCGACGCGGCGATGACGATCACGCGTTGCAATTGTACGAGCGCGCCGCCTCGTGTTTCCCAGCGCACATCGGCACGCTGATCAACCTAGGCATCGTCTACGAAGACCGCAACGATTTCGCCAAAGCGCAGGGCTGCTACAAGCGCGTCTTGGATGTGTTTCCCGACCATCCTCGAGCTCGCCTGTACATGAAAGACGCCTCGGCCTCGGGCAACGTCTTCTATGACGAAGATTCGGCGCGGCAGAGCGAGCGACTGAGCCAGTTGCTGAGCATATCGGTCAACGATTTCGAGCTCTCGGTCCGCAGCCGCAATTGCCTGCAGAAGATGGGCATCGAAACGCTAGGTGATTTGGTGCGCACCTCCGAGCAGCAACTGTTATCGAGCAAAAACTTTGGCGATACCAGCCTGCAAGAGATCCGTGAAATGCTCTCCAGCAAGGGCTTGGGACTCGGACAGTTCGCCGACCAGCAGCGCGAACCCGATCCTCCACTAGATACATCCGGGCTAACCCCCGACCAACAAGCGGTACTCGATCGCCCGATCTCCGATCTGAACCTGTCCGTGCGAGCTCGCAAATGCATGGTGCGGTTGGGCATCAACACGATCAGCGAATTGATGCGTAAGACCGCCGATGACCTGCTGGAATCCAAGAACTTTGGCGTGACTAGCCTCAACGAGGTCCGCGCTAAGCTCGAAGGCTTGTCGCTGAAGCTGCGTGGTGATTGATCTGCCTGTCAACTAGGCGTGAAAGCAGCGGATGGCCAGCGGTTTCGCATTTGATCTTCTCCACAGCGATGTGGCTACTGCTGCGCGACTGGGGCGTTTGACAACGCCCCACGGCTG
>JBEBXX010000517.1:0-3013 GCA_040391435.1 Aureliella helgolandensis
CGCAAACAGATCGTGGCAAACGCATACGCTTCACTCTTGGCGGCGAGCTCCGGCGGCTGGGTCCGCCTGCCGCTGAACTTGCACGAGGCCCCTTAAAGACGTATACTTTTACATGTAGATTCGTTCCAGCCGTTCGGCCGCAGGATGCTGTGATATTTCCAGACACAGCCTTTTTATCGTCTCTTTTCGCTCCCGGAATGTGAATGATCGAATCGCACGGATTAGAATAATGATATCGAAAACTGCTGAATATGCACTACGGGCAGTCGCTTGCTTAGCAGGCCAAGCGGGCGAAACGATGTCGGCCGATCGGCTGGCAGAGATCACCAAAGTTCCGCGTCGCTACCTGACGCGCGTGCTGCAGGATCTAGCTGCGGCTGGACTCGTGCGATCGCGACCGGGCCCAGGCGGAGGCTACGAACTAAGCCGCTCAAGCGACCAACTGACGATCCTCGATGTGGTCAACACGGTCGAACCGATCGAGCGCATCGTCGAGTGCCCGCTGGGACTTAAGACGCATACCGCCCTATGCCCTCTGCACGCTGAATTAGACAAAGCGTACGCGGCGACAGAAGCAGCCTTTGCTAAGGTGACTATCAAGGACTTGATCGAATCCACCAGCCCCATCATACCACTGTGCGAAACTTGAGCCCCTCTCCAAACTATGGCCGAATATCATCATGGCCGAATATCTTTTGCTCGGCCGGACGCAGCAAATCTTTGCCGACTCTGCTTGGCCGCCTGCCTAACAACTGGCCTGTTGACTAGCCGCACTCGCGCCGAGGACTGGTGGCAGTTTCGAGGACCAAATTCCGGGCACAGCAGTGCAGTTGGTCTGCCACTGGAATGGGACGCTTTCTTTAACGCCCCTGCATGGAAGTCGCTGATCCCGGGCAAGGGCTGGTCCTCGCCCGTCGTCGTCGAAGATCGCATCTGGTTGACCTCGGCCGAGCAAGTAGCACTGGCGGATGACGCTACCGGCGGCAAGTTAGCTGAGCAGCCGTTTGGGTCCTACGACTTGGTTACCGATGCGCATGTTAAACTATTCGCCCTGGAGATCGATGCACAATCCGGCGAGCTAGTGCGGCGCATCGATCTGTTCGAACGCCAGGATCCCGCACCCATCCACAGCATGAACAGCTATGCCTCGCCGACGCCCGTCACCGATGGTCAGCGACTGTATTGTCACTTCGGATCGCTAGGCACCGCGTGCATCGAAATCTCTACGGGTCAGGTAATCTGGAGACGCGAACTGGCCGTGGATGACATTACCGGACCCGCAGCGTCCCCGGCGCTCTGGCAACAACATCTGATCTTGGCCTGCGACGGAGCGGATCAGCAGTACGCGATCGCATTGGACAAACTTACCGGCGAGACGGTCTGGCAAGCTGCTCGGCCAGATATTGGAGTTGCCGATGCTACGCTGCGACGAGCCTTCAGTACACCGCTGATACTAGAGGCCCATGAACAGGCGCAGTTGATCTCGATGTCTGCCCAGTGGTTGATGTCGCTCAATCCACTCGACGGTAGCCAGCGGTGGCGAGCCAGAGTCGGCAGCGGTTACTCGGCGGTGCCAACCCCCGTGCCGGCCGGCCAGTTAGTCATCGTCTGCACCGGCTTCCCCAAGCCTGAGATGGTGGCCGTCGACTGCAGCGGCAGCGGCGATGTGAGCGAGTCCGCCATCGTTTGGCGCCATACGCGGCAAGTGCCGAGTATAGGTTCGCCGATCGTGGTCGATGGCGATCTCTATTTCGCATCTTCACAAGGGGTGATTTCATGTATGGCAGCGGCCACCGGAAAGCTGCACTGGCAACAGCGGGTCGGCGGCGACTTTGCCGCCAGCCCCGTGTTTGCCGACGGCCGCATCTACTTTATCAACAGCGCTGGCGTTACCACAGTCATCCAGCCCGGCCACCGATATATCGAACTCGCGCGCAACGAACTGTTCGGACAGACGTATGCGTCGCCCGTGGTGTGGAACAATCACTTGCTGATGCGTACCAGCCCCTACCTCTTCTGCTTGAGAGCTAGCGTGCCCTAGTGTCGTGGACCGCTCCGCGGTCCTTGCTACAGTGTCGTGGACCGCTCCGCGGTCCTTGCTACAGTGGCGTGGACCGCTCCGCGGTCCTTGCTACTAACCATATTACAAACAGCATCCACAAACAGCATCCACAAACAGCGTATATCCTCCTCTTCCCACACCTCTTCTGATCGGCGGAGCGATCAGCGACACTAGTGCCTCCAACCACGTGGACTTGCACCAACCCAACGGCTAAAATCATGCGCTTAACCTAATTATCACAAATTAGGAATCTACGCAGCAGAGCAGGGGGGAGCATTAGCAATGCAAGTCGATCGACGCCAGCTACTGAAGTGTGCAGGAGGCCTAGCTTGTACGTGGGCCGGGCCCACTGCACTGAATGCCCAACAACTGTCAACTGCGGGCGATCGCCAGCCCATTCGCGTGGGTCAGATCGGCGTGGGACACGCGCACGCCGACAAGCTGTCCGCCTATTTAGCCTCGCCGGACTACGAAGTCGTAGGTATTGCCGAAGCCAATCGCGAGCTTCGCACACAGGCGCAGACTCGCGAGCCGTTTCGCGACTGCCAGTGGATGAGCGAAGAGCAATTGCTGAACACACCGGACCTGCAAGTCGTCCTGGTGGAGACGCATGTTCGCGATCTACTCGACACAGCGCAGCGCTGTATTGCAGCCGGCAAACATATCCACCTAGACAAACCAGCCGGCGCGTCGCTACCTGCGTTTGCGAATTTGCTACGGCAAGCCGAACAGCGACGGTTGCTCGTTCAATTGGGATATATGTATCGCTTCAATCCGGCCGTCACCTTGCTGCGACGGTTGCTCAAGGCAGGCGCGTTGGGTGACATCTTCGAGGCCCATGCCGTGATGAGCAAAGTGGTCACACCCGCAGCTAGGCAGGAGCACGCTGAGTTTTCGGGCGGGATGATGTTTGAACTAGGTTGCCACGTGATCGATCTGATAGTCGGTCTA
>JBEBXX010000518.1:0-3010 GCA_040391435.1 Aureliella helgolandensis
AAACGCTGGCCAGCGTGCAAGCGCAGGCTGCTGGCGGCGGTTTTAGTGGCCACCGCAGCCAGCTCACCGGCAGGCTCCGAGCTCCACCATTGACCAGCCCCACCACGCGTCAACTCATACACGGGCACGGCGACTTGCCGCAGCTCGGCCAGCGACTTGCGGAGCATGACGCCGTCGATCCAAGCTTCCCCGCCGCGCAGCTCGATGGCTTCGCTCGGTAGGGCCCACACGCGTTTTAGCTGCAGGGAGTTGTCGGTGGGATTTCGAAAGGCGATCAGGTCCCAGCGTTGAATTTCCGAAAGTTCCTTCAGTGGCACAAGCTGTACGGTTTGGCCCGGCTGCACTGCGGGAGGGACGCCGCACGCGCCACCGCAGTTCGGGCAGCGTGTGGGCAGCGCCGCGCGATACGTTTCGGCGGCCACCGGGAAGACATACTTGCAATTCGAACAGCCCCCTGCGAGGGTCGGTCCCAGCAGCGCCGGGGCCATCGACGAGGAGGCCACTTGGAATCGATTTGCCGTAGAATTTGCCGTAGAATTTGCCGTAGAATTTGCCGTAGAATTTGCCGTAGAATCCGCCGAAAAATTCTGCCGCCAGCATCCGCCACTGCAGAGCAACAGCACAGCCACGAGCATGCACGGTAGAATAGGACTTAGCTGAGCCATGTGCGCGAGCTCCCCTGCGCCAAATACCAATTTTAGCTTGGCGGAGACGATGCGAGCAAGAATCCAGGGGAACGGTCGAGCCAATCTGGCGACAGCGCTTGACAGTTTGTCGCTTGGGAACGATCTTTGAGCATCCAATTCGCGGTGCCTGGTCCCGAGATCGACACCACAGCAGAGTTTTTCTAATGGCGTCCCTCATAACGAGGGGTGCGCAGGATAAAAGCATGAGTACCAACGCTGGTTCCCCGCGAACCATGTTTCAGAAGATCTGGGATGAGCACGTCGTGTTGGCTGAGCCCACCAAGCAAGCGATGCTCTACATCGATTTGCACTTCGTGCATGAAGTCACCAGTGCTCAAGCCTTTGAAGGGCTGCGGTTAGCGGGACGCAAGGTCCGTCGCCCGCAGTATACGATCGCTACTCCCGACCACAATGTGCCTACCACCGATCGCAATCTGCCCATCGCCGATCCGGTCGCTAAGCAGCAAGTCGACACGCTGCGCAATAATTGCCGTGAATTCGGGATCAGACTGTATGACCTGAACGACGTCAATCAAGGCATTGTACACATTATCGGCCCAGAGTTGGGTTACACTCAACCCGGCATGACCATCGTCTGTGGGGACAGCCATACGGCCACCCACGGTGCTTTCGGGGCCTTGGCATTCGGAATTGGGACCAGCGAGGTTGAGCACGTACTGGCTACCCAGACGCTGCTGCAGTATTTGCCCAAAACGTATGAACTGCGGGTCAGCGGTGATCTAGCCCCGGGAGTCACGGCCAAGGATTTGATCCTGTATCTTATCGGCCAATTGAGCACCCACGGTGGCACGGGCTATGTGTTGGAATATACGGGTTCAGCGATCCGCAGTTTATCAATGGAAGAGCGGATGACCGTCTGCAACATGTCGATCGAAGCTGGCGCACGCGCGGGCATGATTGCTCCCGATGAGACAACTTTTGAGTATCTCCGCGGCAAGCCATTCGCGCCCCAGGACTTCGACGCGGCGGTCCAGCGCTGGAAGCAACTCCCCTCCGACCCCGGCGCACACTACGATAAAGTCAGCAAGTTCGAGGGCGCGGACATCGAACCGCAAGTCACCTGGGGCACGAACCCCGGGCAAGTTGGATCGATCTCCACGTCCGTTCCCAATCCGGCTGACTGTGGCGACGAAACCGAGCAGAAGACCACCGCCGCTTCGCTAGAGTATATGGGCTTGCAAGCCGGTACGCCAATTAGCGAAATCGGAATCAACCGCGTGTTTATCGGCTCGTGCACCAACGCGCGCATCGAGGATTTGCGTGCCGCGGCCAAGGTGGTGAAGGGCTACCGCGTCAGTTCCAAAGTGAACGCGATGGTCGTTCCAGGCAGCGGTCAAGTCAAGCGACAGGCCGAGGCCGAGGGGCTGGATAAGATCTTTACCGAAGCTGGTTTTGATTGGCGCGAGGCGGGATGCAGCATGTGCCTGGCCATGAACCCAGATCGCCTAGCTCCCGGAGATCGCTGCGCATCGACCAGCAATCGCAACTTCGAAGGACGCCAGGGCAAAGGGGGACGCACGCACTTGGTCTCGCCCGCCATGGCCGCCGCGGCCGCTATCGAAGGCCGGTTCAACGACATTCGCCAGTGGAATTACAAGTCGTAATTAGGTTAACTGCTAGACCGTCGACCGCCTGCGAAGCGACTAGAAGGCGGGGCAGGACATGCCTGCAAAAGTCACCAACCGCGAGTTGTCCTTCCAACCCTAAGGGCACAACACAGGCGATCATAACTCAACTTCCATTCCATCAACTGACTTAAGATATCATGCAAGCCTTCACCAAACTGACCGGCGTTGTGGCGGCCATGGACCGCGCCAATGTGGACACAGACCAAATCATCCCCAAGCAGTTTCTAAAGCGGATCGAACGCACGGGGTTCGGCCAGTTTTTGTTTTTCGATTGGCGCTTCCTAGATGACGGTAGCGACAATCCTGAATTCGAACTCAACCAACCCGACGTCGCAGGGGCTTCGATCTTGCTCACGCGCCGAAATTTTGGCTCGGGTTCCAGCCGTGAACATGCGGTGTGGGCGCTAGAGGATTACGGTTTCCGGGTGGTATTGGCACCGTCGTTTGCCGACATCTTTTTTAACAACTGCTTTAAAAATGGGGTGCTGCCAATCAAGTTATCCGAATCGGTCATCGAGGATCTATTTGCTCGCGCCGAAAAGTACGCACCCTATCAGATGACGGTCGATTTGGAGACTTGCACCATCAGCGATTCTCATGGACTGTCGTTGGAATTCGAAGTGCAGTCGTTTCGTCGGCACTGCCTGCTCAACGGCTTGGACGATATCGCCTTGA
>JBEBXX010000519.1:0-3002 GCA_040391435.1 Aureliella helgolandensis
GCTACCGGGGTACCAACCCTATGAGCGAACGGGGCTCTGGCTGCGTCGCGAACTGGCTCCGCTGGTAGAGCGCATTTTACTGGATGAACAATGCTTGGATCGTGGAATATTTCAAGTTGACACGTTGCGGCGGGTGATCGTCAACCACACCCATCAAACCGCCAATCATACGTACCTGATCTTGGCCATGCTAGTGTTTGAAATCGCTCAGCGACGCCATGCTAGCCAGGGCCAAGTCTCCGCCGATCGTCAACTCGTAGCCGATTGTGGACACGCTTGAACGTGCAGGCTAACCCCGGCTCTACTACCGGCAGCCAAGGCTTCTCCAACATCACTGCGGCGCGGGTCGCAGTCGCAACCGTAGCGCCTGGTTCGGAGTTTAGCAACTAAATCGTGCGCAGGTTACTGAAACGAGCATGGCTGCTGGCGATGGTTATTCCCGCCCTACCGTTGTGGCTCGGCTATTGGATCCAATGGCATGTGCTGGGTCCCGCACAGGCAATTTCCGATTGGTCGCAAATTGTTGGATTGGTACCAAGTATTCTGGGCGTCTATCTGCGGCAAGTGTTTTACCGCGGCATCCTCCCTTATGTAGGGCCCGATGCGTCCATCGGCTTTGGAGTACTCCTGGCCAGTTCCAGTACGAGGATAGGCAAGGGAGCCTATATCGGTCCCTACTGCGTTTTGGGGGATGTGGACGTTGGAGACGACGTCCTGTTTGGGTCGGCGGTTTCGATAATCAATGGAGCTCGACAGCACGGTACCGAGCGGCTGGACATCCCTGTGCGGGAACAGCCTGGAGAGTGGCCGCGCATTAGCATCGGTCGCGATAGTTGGATTGGAGACCGGGCGGTTGTAATGGCCGACATCGGTGCCCACTGCGTGGTGGGAGCGGGTGCGGTGGTGACCAAGCCAGTACCCGACTACGCGATTGTGGTCGGCAATCCGGCGCGGATCGTCAAGTATCGCAACGAAACTCCTGCAACCAGATTGGCGCGCAGCTCGTAATGTGTGGTATCGCAGGAATCGTGTATCGCGACCAGCACCGACCGATCGTGCCTGAACGCTTGCAGGGCATGGCCGATGCGATCGCGCATCGGGGGCCAGATGCTGAGGGTTTTTATATAAGCCCAGATGGCGTCGGCCTGGCTCACCGTAGGCTGTCCATCATCGACTTAACCAGCGGCAACCAGCCGATGGGTAACGAAGACGAGGCAATCCAGATTGTCTTCAACGGTGAGATCTACAACTACAAAGACTTGCACGAGCGGCTGTTGGCACGCGGACATGCCTTTCGTACGCATTCCGACACCGAAACGATCGTGCACTTGTATGAAGAGCAAGGGGCCGAGGTGGTGCAGCAGTTGCGCGGAATGTTTGCCTTTGCACTCTGGGATAGTCGCCAACAATCGATGCTGTTGGCGCGCGATCGCTTAGGGCAAAAGCCACTCTACTATCTGCTCGACGATGAGAAACTGCTGTTTGGATCGGAATTGAAAGCCATCCTGGCTTACGGGGGCATCGCTCGGGAGATCGATCCCCGCGCTCTGGAAGACTACCTGGCTTTCGGATTTGTGCCAGGTAGCCGCACGATCTTTCAAGGCATCCGAAAGCTCGCCCCGGCTTCGACGCTCTGCTTGGATGCGAGGAGTTGGACTTGGCAAGTCGCTCGCTATTGGCAGCTTGACACCGTCAGCAATGGCTCACGCACCGCGGCGCAGTGGCAGACTGCCGTCCGCGACAAGCTCACCGAAACGGTGGACGCACATCGCATAGCGGACGTGCCGATCGGTGCTTTCCTAAGTGGTGGTCTCGATTCGAGTGCCATCACGGCGGTGCTTGCTCAACTCGATGCTCGGCCAGTAAAAACTTTTTCCATTGGCTTTCAAGAGAAGAAATACAGCGAGTTGCAATACGCACGGATTGTGGCGGAACAGTTTCAAACTGAGCATATCGAGGCCATCGTCACAGCCGACGCAATCGCTTCGCTTGAGGCGCTGACAAAATTCTATGATGAACCGTTTGCCGATGCGTCCGCCATACCGACCATGCGTGTCTCGCAACTGGCCAGCGAACATGTGAAAGTAGTACTCTCGGGCGACGGGGGTGATGAGGCCTTTGGCGGCTATTCGCGCTACGCGCACGATCTGCGGGAAGCGGCACTAAGACGTTGCCTGCCCGTTCGGTTTCGACATTGGGTGCTGGCGCCGCTGGCGCAGAGCTGGCCCAAGGCGGATTGGCTACCGCGTATTCTACGGGCCAAGACGCTCCTCACCAATTTGTCGCTTGAACCAGCGGCGGCCTATGCCAATACGCTGTGCATTTGTCGACGCCCCGTTCGTCGGCAACTGCTCGCCCCGCGGATTGTCCAACAGCTTGGTGATCATCAGCCAGAGCAGCAGGTTGTGGCTGCCTTCGGCGACCATGGCGACGATCCGCTGCGAGGCATGTTGGCAGCGGATATAGCCATGATCTTGCCGGATGACTTTCTGACCAAGGTGGACCGTGCCAGCATGGCCTACGGGCTAGAGGTTCGTCCGCCCTTGCTTGATCATCACTTGATGGAGCTGGCCTTTAGCATGCCATCTGAGTTTAAAATCCGCGATGGCCAAACCAAGTGGTTGCTAAAGCAAGTGAGCCAGCCATGGTTAGCCCCAGAAATTATCTATCGGCCCAAACAAGGCTTTGAAATCCCCGTCGATGCTTGGCTGCGTGGTCCGCTGCGCGTTACGTTCGAACAGACCGTGTTATCTCCCTCAGCAAAAATCGCCGCTTACTTGAATATCGACGTGGTACGGCAGCTATACGACAGCCACTGCAAGCGAGTCGGGAGGCATGGCAATTTGCTGTGGGCGATCCTGGTGCTGGGTGCCTGGATGGAGCGCTACCTGCTGCCTGATACACAACTCCACGCGGACCTCGGCCTAAGGGCAAGCGGCACAGTCTAAGGACAGCGTTCACTCTAACCGAAGCAACAATCCGACTCACTGCGAACCTATCTT